>JAXHTB010000079.1:0-12316 GCA_034190185.1 Spirochaetota bacterium
TCATCTGTTTTTTTCATTATCTCCCTCTCTTTTGAATAAATTCAAGGGACATAATACAATATTAACCAAAAAATTAATAGCCATTTTTTTATTTTTGTACCCTAAAAATTAATTTGCGCCCGTAAAAATAAATTATAATATCTCTAAGGTAAGATATATTGCAAATTAATTAATATACTAAATAGATTGTAAATTTATTGATCCTATGTATATCATCTATTATGATTATATTGAGAAATGAAAATATATAATATTCTACATTATTATTTATATTAAGTAATAATTGTAAATTAAAATTATTTTTATGCTATATATATTTCATTTTATTAACAATTACTGTGACTGAGTAGTTATAAATTACTTAATCTATTGAAGGATAATCTGAATTTGTTAAGATAAACTATAGGAAAAGTTTAGCAATACTATACTGCTATTTTATGTTGAAATAAATTTTACCTGTTTGTAACAATTTTGTATTATTTCCGATTGATCTATTTTAGAAATTGACTGATTTTTAAATTTCATTCTAAAAAAATTGAATTTTCAATTCAATGATAAAAGGAGTTTAATATGTGTGGGATTGTAGGCATAGTCAATACAGATAAGAGCTTGATTGATGGTTCCTATATCAGAGAGGCTATTAGAATTCAGAGGGACAGAGGCAACGGTCTTGGTGGGGGTTTTGCAGCTTATGGAATTTATCCACGGAATAAAGACGACTATGCATTTCATATAATGTACGAAGGAGGAAGGGATAGTCCTATTATTTCTGATGTTGAAAATTATCTCCAAATTAGAACTGTTTACCAATCAGAAGAGATTCCTGTATATCCAAATGAACGTATATCAAAGGGACCCTATTTTAAAAGATATTTCCTCACCTCTCTTGAAGGACAGATCTCCCCAGATCAGACAGAAGAGGATTATATAATTGAGACTGTTATGAATATCAATAAAAAAGATGGAGCCTTTGTTGTCTCATCAGGGAAAAATATGGGGGTCTTTAAGGGCGTTGGATTCCCAGAAGATATTGCTGATTATTTCAGAATTGAGGATTACACAGGATATATGTGGGTGGCCCATAACAGGTTCCCCACTAATACCCCTGGTTGGTGGGGGGGAGCTCATCCGTTTACAATAATTGACAAAGCTGTTGTCCATAATGGTGAGATTACAAGCTATGGCACTAATGTTCGCTACCTTGAAATGTACGGATATTATTGCTTACTGCAGACCGATACTGAAGTAATAAGCTATATCTATGACAAACTTACAAGAATGGACGGGCTTTCTAAAGAGGATGCATGTTTTGTAATGTCGCCATCACTTTGGGAAGAGATTGATAGAAAGAAAGAGGATAAAAAGAGGTTGTTAAGACAGGCATATGGACCTGCTATTGTAAACGGTCCCTTTGGTATTGTGCTTACTCATAAAGAAGGCGCAATTGTGCTCAATGACAGAAACAAACTGAGGCCTGTTGTATGCGCAAGATCCGGAAATACATGGTATGCGTCATCTGAGGAATGCAGCATAAGACTGTTATCCCCTGAAGTTGACAAGATATGGTCGCCAAAGGGCGGGGAGCCTGTAATTATAGATATTGCCTCTGATAATCAAGAGAAGGGGGCGGCATAATGGGGGAAATGAATAATAACTGGAAAATAATACCGCCATTCCATCCTGAATTTGATCTTGAAAGATGCGATTATAAAAATGGATGTGCAATTTGCGCTCACGAATGTTCCTTCGGAGAGATATCACTTAAGCCTGTAAAGGGAAATGACGGAGAGGTTAAACTGAGACCATGGGCGAATTTAAGTTCCTGCGGCGCATGTCAGAGATGCGTAAAGATGTGTCCTTATAATGCAATTCATATAAAGAATCAGCCTATGCATTCAGGTCATGGTTACTGGACTACCGAGTATGTGAATAATATTTGGAAACAATCCGGCTCAAAGGGAGGCGTTCTCCTTGTTGGGAATGGAGCAACTGGACCTCAGCGAAGGTATTTTGATCATCTTATGTTTGATGCATGTCAGGTGACAAATCCTTCAATAGATCCATTAAGAGAGCCTATGGAGATAAGAACCTATCTAGGAAAAAAGCCGACGAACATAAGTGACGATGCAGGACCGCTCCTGAAGCTTGAGGTGCCTATAATGTTCGGCGCTATGAGCTTTGGAGCATTAAATTTAAGGGTTCATGAGGCAGAGGCAAGAGCATCTAAATCAGTTGGCACATTTTGGAATACCGGAGAGGGTGGATTTCACAAAAAACTTAGGCAATACGGGGGGAATACAATTGTACAGGTGGCATCTGGAAGGTTTGGAGTAAGCGAAGATTATCTAAAATCAGCAGCAGCAGTGGAGATAAAGATAGGACAGGGCGCAAAGCCAGGAATTGGGGGGCATCTCCCTGGAGAGAAGGTGTCTAAGCAGATATCCGAAACCAGAATGATACCTGAAGGCAGTGATGCTCTTTCACCTGCTCCACATCATGATATATATTCAATTGAAGATTTAAGACAGCTTATTTATGCTATTAAAGAAGCCACAGAGTATAAGGTTCCGGTTTCAGTTAAAATATCAGCAGTTCATAATGTTGCGCCAATTGCAAGCGGTATAGCAAGGGCTGGAGCAGATATCATTACAATTGACGGATTTAGAGGCGGTACAGGCGCAACTCCTTTACAGATAAGGCAGAACACCGGCATACCTGTTGAGCTTGCAATATCAGCAGCAGATCAGAGACTTAGGGAAGAGGGCATAAGACAGACAGTAAGTATTGTGGCTGCAGGAGGAATACAATGCTCCTCTGATGTGTTAAAGTCGATATGTCTTGGGGCTGATGCTGTATATGTAGGAACAGCCGTACTTTTAGCCCTGGGATGCGGCGTATGCCAGAGATGCTTCAGTGGTAAATGCGCATACGGTATTACAACAAATAAGCCAGGACTTGTGGATAGGATAAATGTTGATGAAGCTACTGAAGCTCTTGAGAATCTGCTTCATGCCTGGGCAGAAGAGATAATGGAGCTGATGGGCTCAATGGGAATAAGCGCTATTGAGGCGCTACGCGGGAACAGGGACAGATTAAGAGGAGTTGCTTTAAATGGAGAGGAGCTGGAAATTCTCGGTGTAAAACATGCAGGATCTTAAGGGGTAATAATAGATGAAGGAAATAGATGCTAAAGGAATATATTATAAAATGCTGAATAGGCAGATTCGGGAAACCATCTGTCAAGGAGAGAAGGAAATACGCATAGATAATGTGCTTGGCCAAAGATATATTGGCGGTGGTTTGAATACAGATGCAAAAATTATGATTCATGGCACTCCAGGACAGGATATTGCAGCCTTTATGAACGGCCCTGAGATAGAGGTGTTTGGAAATGCTCAAGACGGCATTGGAAATACGATGAATGCCGGAATGGTAGTTGTACATGGTAAGGCAGGAGAAATACCAGGACACTCCATGAGAGGTGGTAAGGTTTTCATCAAGGGAGATGTCGAGTACAGGGCAGGCATTCATATGAAGGAATATATGGATCAGATACCCTGGCTTGTTATAGGCGGTACTGCAAAAGATTATTGCGGTGAGTATATGGCCGGAGGAAGGGTAGTTGTTCTTAATCTTTACAATAGCGATATGCCTGTTGGATATAGCGTAGGCACTGGTATTCATGGCGGGATTATATATATTCATGGAAAAGTCGAAGAATATCAACTGGGGATAGGAGCAATACTTGCAGATATCGATGAATCAGATGTCAATTTCCTGAAAACTGTAGCTGAAGAATTTTCTAAGAAGATGCAGGTGGACATATCTAATATTAAATTTAATAATTTTACTAAGATTACAAGAAAGGGGCATCGTCCATTTGGTAGTTTGTATACACCTGCAATGAATATAAAATCTCAAAAACCTAAACATATAAATCTTACACCGCCATGCACATTTAACTGTCCATCAAGTATACCTACTCCTGTTTTTTTTAATTTGATAAAGGATAACAAGGTAAAAGAGGCGCAGCTTATGATGGACGAATTTACTCCATTCAGGATGTCTGTATGTGGTACGGTCTGTCCGGCATTATGTATGGATTCTTGTACAAGGGGCTCTATCGACAGTCCTGTTGAGATACAGAAGCTTTCACAAGAATATTATCCTGATTTTGACCCTGACCCTCCAAAGGAAAAACAAAAAGAGATCGTGTCTATAATTGGAGCAGGACCAGCAGGTTTATCAGCAGCATGGCAGCTTTCAAGACGAGGTTATGATGTGAGGGTTTATGATTCTGCAGATGATCTGGGCGGAAAGCTTAGAAAAGCCATCCCAAGGGAAAGACTATCAGATGACATCCTTGATAAGGATGTTAATAGAATAAGTTCCCTTCCAATACAATTTATTTTAGACAGGCCTATTGATCAAGATCAGTTTACAGATATTTACGATAAGAGCGATGCAATGATAGTGGCAACAGGAGCTCATATTCCTAAACGAATCAACTATTCAGGAGGGGAAAGGATAATCGCAGGATTGACCTTCCTTGAGGATATCAATAATGGTAAACCGATGAACCTAACTGGGAAAGAGGTTGCCATTGTAGGCGCTGGCAATGTTGGTATGGATATTGCCTGTGAATCCTGGAGGTTGGGCGCTAGTAAGGTTACAGCTATCGATATCCAGGAGCCTCTTGCCTTTGGTAAGGAACTGGAAATGGCATCAGCCCTTGGAACAGAAATTATCTGGCCAAAAATGATTGAAAGACTGGATCAGAATAATATCTATTTTAAGGATGGAACTGGAATAAAGGCAGATGTTGTATTTTTCAGCATTGGTGAAACCCCGGATACCTCCTTCCTTCCGGAATCTGTTTTGCTGGATGAAAGAGGATATGTTATAACTTCTGAGAAATCCTTTAAAAGCAGTGATGCAAAGATATATGTATGCGGTGATATTCATAAACCAGGACTCATTACTGACGCGGTTGGATCAGGAAGGCTCGCTGCAATGGAGGCGCATTCCTATATAAATGGCGAAGATTTTATATATCCTGTAAAAAGTCTTGTTCCCAAAAGAAGAATAAATACGAACTATTTTGGAGATGAGTCTGACAATATAGATAAATGCCTAAGCTGCGGTACATGTATATTCTGCGACAAATGCATTGAGGCATGTCCCCAGGAGGCGCTTTCCAGAAATGGAGAGATATTCACAATAGATGCAGTAACTTGCACAGGATGTTACACATGTGTACATGTTTGTCCTCGTGGTGCGATCCAGTATGAGGATGTTGAAGAATTTGCTGTTGATGATGTTGATGTTGACGGTTAATTTTAGCGCATTGGAATTTTGAATATTTTTATGGATCATATTGCTAATTGGTGATTTAGATTATATAAGCAAAGAAGAGAAGCAAAGACTTTTATCTTTAGAGTAAGAGATCGAGAGAATGTTAAAGGCATTGATAAACTCATTAGAAAAGAAAAACACTTGAATCATTTTGCACCATAGGTGTATATCTTATAAATTTCCTTATCACCTTTGTTTCAGCTCTTTAAAGCCCGCCTGAAGGGCGCTAAATTTTTATTAATATTTTATGATTAAATTTTAACACATGATGAAATTGTTAATATTATAAATAGTCTTATAACTTTTCGTAAATTAGAGATAATACCTTTTTAGCAATTTTGTCTATAGCGCCGCTTCCGCTGAGTTTATCTGTTGTTGATTTTATATTTTTAATCATATCATCGTATAAGTTTCTGTTATCCAGTAGCTTTGCAACTTCATAAAAGATCCTTTTAGCATTAACCTCCCTCTGAAGGAGTTCAGGACATACCTCCTTGCCTGCAATTATATTAACAAGGGATATTTTATCTACTTTAATAAGGAGCCTTGCAAGCATCTCATTGAAAAGACCTATCCTATAGATTACAATCATAGGCTTCCCAATTATTGCAGCCTCAAGTGTTGCTGTTCCTGATGACAGAATAAGAATATCCGATTTTTCCATAGCCTTACAGGCGTTATCGACTACTATGTGTGGATCAATCTTTTGATTATTAATTTTTTTTAACTTCTCAATTATATATCTCTCATTTTTTCCGCTAAGTACAGGGATTATAAATGATGCGTTATACCTCTCTTTTAGGATTTCCGCTGCCTGCATCATTGGAGGAAGGTGCCTTTTAATCTCAGAGATACGAGATCCGGGAAGAAGGCATATACAAGGAGATGATATTTTTTCATCAATATCATTATTCTCGCGCAGTCTTTCATCTACTATATCTACAAGAGGATTCCCTTCAAAAAATGCTCGAACCTCCTCCTTCCTATATAAAGTCTCCTCAAATGGATAAAGGACAATCATGGCATCAATATATTTTTTTATCTTCTTTATTCTGGAATAACGCCATGCCCATATTTGTGGAGAGATGTAATATATAACCTTAACATTATCCTTCTTAAGCCTTGAGGCAAGCATCATGTTGAATCCAGGGAAGTCTGTCAGTATTACTGTATCTATGCTTTTTTCCTGAATAAATCTCCTAATACTATTAAGAGCATTCTTATAGAATCGTAGATTAAGAATAGGCTGCACAATCCCAAAGGCTTCAAACTGTGAAATATTGTAAAGTAGTGAAACCCCTTCTCTCTCCATCTCGCAACCACCTACACCGTAGAAATCGATTGAGTTATCCAGCGCCTTTAATGACCTGACAAGTCTGGAAGCATGAAGATCTCCGCTTACCTCCCCTGTCATTATAAATACTCTATTTTTCAATTATGATTCCTTTGATGATAAAATTATTATTTAATATAAGTTTAAGCTGTTTTCAGAAATTAAATAGTTTATTTTTTAGCCACGGATTAACTTGGATGAAACACTGATGTACAAATTATAGTATTTTTTGTTTGTAATATACAATGAAGATCAGTTGTTAATAATTGCTTACTACTGAGTATATAATTAAATGACTGGTTTATGATGATTACTGCTTCTAAAAATCAGTTTTAACTTACATTCTGTTCGATCTTTCTAAATTTCTATCAAAAAATGAAATCATAAAGGGAAGCATAGAATTCCATAGTTTCCAATCATGAAATTTAAATTTTTTCTCATGATACTCAAATTTGTATATATTTTTATTCCCCTTTTGCAGTTGTTTAAGCCTGATTGCAAGAAGTCTTGCCTGCTCAAAGTTAACTTTCCAGTCGCTTTTGCCATGCGCCAGGAATACAGGTGTGTCTTTTAAATTTACTGCAAGTTTAATAATATTATCATCATCTTCCCATCGTTTTGGAAAGTTATCATATTCTCCATAAATTGCTATAAGCAGCTTATTATCAGTTTTAGCAATTGTGTCGTAAAATCCGGATAATCCTGCTGCCGCGCCGAATATCCTAGGAAAGCTTGAGGCTGTCAAAATAGCTCCTCGCGCTCCAATGGAATTTCCTAGAATTCCAGTTCTCCTTTTTTCGTAAGCAATTGCAAATTGTTCCCGTAGAAAAGGAATTAGAATTTCACCTATCCATTTCCCTCCGGGAATGCTGTTCCATTTATTTGTCGTTTGCGGATAATATCTTGTTTCATATATTGTGGTCTTCATGTTTGGGCATACAAGAATGAAATCTAAATCATTTGCATATTTCTCAATATCTGTATTTTTCTCCCAGTCATACATTTCACCCTTATAATGATGCAGACATATTAAGGTTCTGAAATTCTTTTTTTTCTGGTAATTCTTGGGGAAAAATATTTGAATTTTAACATGCTCACTTTTGTTATAAGATCGGCTTCCCACTTCCACATTTCTTAACCACTTACCTGGAATTATCTTTCCTGTATATTTAAAAATTCTTGGTTTACTATTACATGAGAGCATTATAAGCAAGATTAATATTGAAAAAAATATTACTTTAGCATCTTTCATGAATCTGTCTCCTGTATTTTCAAAGCTCACTTTCCCTAAAAAAAGAATTACTCATTGAATAAGTAATTATTGGATTTTCCTGAATAAGTAATAGCGTTCTAATCAGCATTAGATCAAAATATATCATATAACCAACAAAGGAAGGTATCGTTATTATAAGTACAATAATTCCAATAAAAATGTTCTTATTCAAGATCATTTCCATAAGATAATATCGGAATGATTTTATAGTGTTCATTTATAACTTGGGATTTATCATTTGACAAGCAATAATTTAAAATCAAAACGCATTCCTCTATTAAATGACTTTGTTTTTAATATTTTCAATATAACAGATTACATTCAAGAATATATAATTATAAAGCACTATTATATAGCAGGAACATCATCACTATTTTTTCTAGAAGAATGCGCCTACAAGAGATGAGAATATTAATATAAAATTCATCATAGTTATATTTACACGTTGTTAAGTGATATAAGAAAATAATTAATTATAAATAATTTATATTGACAATTTCTGCCCTTTTTTTACTCTTGTGTTATCTATTATTATTTTTGTTAGAAGATCGTATCTTTTAATCATAGTAATCATTAATATTGTGTATAATTGTATAATGTTATAAGACAGCAATTGAAATAATGAAAATAATACTTCAGATATATGGAGATAATAAATAATTTCTTTACAACCCTAAACTTACATAACCTTACTCCAATCCTCTGAGGATAAATAAAAATTCGTTTAGTAACAGATAAATCTCTAAATGAGAAAAAATACCCAACAATAAGGAGTTAGCATAGTGGAATTAACAGAAAAATTATTAAAAGGCGATATAGCATCAGCAGCAAAGCTGATCACAATGATTGAAAACGACAGAGACGCTGCCTCATCTATAATAAAAGAAATTTTTCCTCATACTGGGAATGCTTATTTAATAGGGATAACAGGGTCACCAGGGGTTGGTAAAAGTACTCTAGTATCCCAGCTTGTGAAAACCTTCAGGGATAGAGGTAACTCCATAGGTGTAATAGCCGTTGATGCTTCTAGTCCTTTTTCTGGCGGAGCGCTTTTAGGCGATAGAATTAGAATGCAGGAACATCAGATTGATAAAGAGGGTGTTTTCGTTCGTAGTATGGCAACTAGAGGGAATTTAGGTGGATTATCTAAAGCAACCAGGGATGCAGCATATGTGATGGATGCCATGGGAAGGGATATTATCATTATTGAAACTGTTGGCGTTGGTCAGGTTGAGTTGGATATTGTTAAAATTGCATATTCCTCTCTTGTTGTATTAGCCCCAGGAATGGGAGATAGCATACAGGCTATGAAGGCTGGAATAATGGAGATCGCAGATATCTTTATTATTAACAAGGCAGATCATGATGGAGCAGATAAGACATATAGAGATGTTCAGTATGTGCTGCATATGAGTGAAGCTTGTGATGATAGATGGCATCCTGAAATATATAAAACAGTTGCATCAGAGGGAGAAGGTATCTCTGAAGTTGTTGACTGTATTGAAAAACATAAAAAATATTTGGAAGAAACAAGCCAGAAACTGGAAAAGATTTACGGAAGAGAACAATTGATGGAGCTTGTGAAATCAAATGTTGAAAAACGCATACAGAATAGTGACGTTGATGAATGTTTGATTCAAGAGTATGTTAATAAGGTTATCAACAGAGAAATGGATCCATATACTGTTTCGGAAATGGTTCTAGATAAAATTTTTATGTAATAGAATTTTTATAACATATTTATTGTTTGTTTAAAAATATGGATGTTTATCTTAAAATGAGTTTAGAGATTTTTGGATAATTGCTATTTCCCCAACAGGATAAACTCAGTTCTTCGATTAATCTTATCAAATTCCGGACCAATTTTTGGAATTTTTGGTTTTGTTTTTCCTAATCCTTTAACTGCAAACCTATTGGGGCTCAGACCTTTGCCTACTAGATATTTCTTTACAGCCTCAGCTCTTTCTAAACTGAGTTTATCATTAAATTCATGACTCCCATGAAGATCTGTATGGCCCACAATCTCAAACCGCATTGATAGATTTTCTTCTAAATAATTAGCCAAGGCATTTAAGTATGGGAATGATTCCTGTTTGATCTTTGAAGATTCAAAATCAAAGTGAATTGCATGAATTTCAAAGCTAGCCTTTTTTTCAATTTGAGCAAGTTCAAGTAGTTGCGGTTTGCCTTTAGCTGCTGGAATATCTATTGTTTTAAAAAGAGGCAGGTATCCATCCTCTTTTATTAAAACATCCATCTCCTTGACCTTTGGATCATATGTAACTGTAGCCTCGCCTTTTGAATCAGTCTGCTTTTTAATCTTGTAAATAACTGTGCTCTCTTCATCTTCCTTAACTTTTGTTGAAAGCTCCATTTCTGCTGGAACAGGTTTTTTTGTCTTTTTATCACGTACAATTAATTTTATTGTATTATCCTCTTTAAATAATTTGGACGAGTAGATATCGTATCTTCCAAATCCACCTTCACGATTTGAGCAGAAAAATAGTGTTTCTCCTATCATAGACAGATGTATTTCGCTCTTTTTTGAGTTGATCTTTGGGCCGAGATTTACAGGTGTTTGAAACTTGCCATCTGTGAAATTTACATAAAATATATCCCATTCTCCATATCCCCCTGGCCGTCTTGATGAAAAGTAATAACCTTTCCCATCCAATGAGGGAAGAAAACAGATATCCTGTGTATTCATATTTATAGGTGCAGGCAAGGGTTGAGGATTGATAAATCTGCCGTCATAGTATTCAGCTTTCATTATTTTTGCTTTGCTTACTTCGCCAAAAGGCCAGCTAGTATAATAAAGGGTTTTTAAATCAAGACTAAGAGCAGGGGAACGCTCATGCATTATGCTGTTAACATTCCCAGGCAGTTTGATCGGAGCAGACCATTGTCCATTTATATTTTTAGAAAGATATATATCATAAGATACCTTTATCTGGCCAAGAGAGTTCGCTGGAATCTCAAAACTGCCGTCTCTGTCTGATGAAAAAAAAATGAAAGATGCATCTGGGGTTATATAGGGTGTTTCATCGTTAAAGCGGGAATTTAATTGATGTAATGCTCTTGGATTGCTCCATTTCCCATTTCTGAAAAAGCTGATAAAGATATCCTGATTTCGCCCGTTAGCTCGTTTTGAGTTAAAAACGATTATCTTCCCATCACCTGTAAAAGATGGAGCAAAATCATCCCATTGAGTATTTATGGGGGGCTTAAGATTAAAAATCTTTTCAACATGAATTATCTGAGCCCAAAGAAGTATTGAATATTGAAGGAAATAAAATATAATAATTAATTTAAATATAAAAAAAATATTATTTTTTTTCATTTTCTTTCAATGAATCTGAGATTGCCTGTATATATTTAAGGATTGATCTATTCTTTCAGGATTTGGTAAATATTCCTGCAAAATCGTTATCAGTTATGCTTTATAAAAGGAAAAATTGCAAGCAATTATCAGGATTTATGTTAGATATAATAAAAATTCATTACATTTCATAAAATAAATGTTTATATATTGACATATTTTATATTTAAGTAATTCCTTGATATAAATAATTTCAAACATGCATGAATTTCTATTATATCCTTTGAGATAAGTGTGAACAGTTGTAAAAACTATATTCAGCTTTGGAGGTAGTAGTGAGATCATTGAGATTATGTAGCATACTATTTTTTATTCTTCTGTCTGTGATTTCTGTTAATGCTGCAGAAAAGATAAGGGTTGCTGTACTTGACCTGAAAGCTGTAGGTATTGCTGAAAAGGTATCAGGCACAGTATCTAACATGATCAGGATCGATCTTGTTAATATTGGGAAATTTTTTGTAGTAGAGCGGACACAGATGGATGAGATTCTTAAGGAGCAGGGATTTCAGAAAACAGGCTGCACAGATCAGGAGTGCGCTGTAGAGTTGGGCAGAATGATGTCTGCAAGAAAGATATTACTTGGTGAGGTAAGCTCTCTTGAAAATTCAATTATTATAACTGTCAGGATTGTTGATGTTGAGAAAGGTGTGTCAGAATTTGCCGCAAGGGAAAAGGCAGAATCAAAAGATGAGCTTGACAATGCTGTATCTAGAATCGTAGAAAAACTTTCTGAACAGATTGAACAGGAGGGTGAGACATGGTCAATTACTGATGCTTACTATATGCGAGGTTTTGTGCCTGGATGGGGTCAGATGTATGCTGGCAATAAAATGAAAGGGATAATATTCGGCTCCACTTTTATTGCTGCATGTGCCATAACTGTCTTTTCTGTTCTGAATTATAATAATGCAAAATCGGATTATGACGATCTTCCATCAGGAGCTGATCGAGATGAATTTAAAGAGAAGCGGGATGA
>JAXHTB010000008.1:0-25943 GCA_034190185.1 Spirochaetota bacterium
TAGATCCTTTCTGAGTGTACTGCTGGACGCTGTTTAATTTCATTATTTATTAAGACCAGTTCAGGATTTTCTTTAAGAAATTCTATAACATCTGATAATATGAAATGATGTTCATTATATAGATTTTCGTACAAAATAGCTGCAAAGCGGTAATCATCATTAGTATCAACTGTTAATCTGAGCTTCTCAAAAGGATTGTCTATATCAACTTCAGGTCTTTCTATAGAAAAGAGTTCAGGATGTTCCTTAATAAACGGGGTTACATGTTCAAGATGATAAGATTTTTCGCTTAATGTATAAGATTCTTCAAGAGCGCTTCTCTTAATTACCTCTACGGCTGTCCCTAATGGCAGGTTTGCTAGAGCACAAAGGTCAGAACCTGATTCTATGGAAATATCAAGGATCATCGATGCATAATCCACATCTGTAAAGGGATTATCTCCAGTGACTCGAACGATTATTTCTCCACCAAACTCATTGGCTGCCAGATAGTACCTTTCAAGTACATTATCCATGGAACCTACAAATATATTTACATCCATCGATTCTGCAAGTTCAATTATAGGATAATTTTCATTTCCCATACTTGTAGCCACTACAACAGTGTCCACTCCTTCAATTAATTTTGTTCTCTCAATAACGTGAGAGAGCAAGGGGCGACCTGCTAGTTCAAGCATAGCTTTCCCGGGAAGTCTTTTCGATTGCATCCTTGCTTGTATAATTGCAGTAACCTTAGGTTTTATTTTCTTTCCGTTTACAATTCCGTTTGTCATAAATAATCCTTTAGAGATTAAAAGTATACCATTAGAGATTAAAAGTATACCATTCATCGCATGATTTACAATCTGGACAGGTTAAATAATTTCCATTGTAATCGTCAACAAAAAAATGCTCAGATTTTTTCCATAGATCATATAGCGATTCATCTTGAATTCTTCCTTTTACATAATTTCCGTCTATATCCTGCTTGCAGAAGATAATCCTTCCATCAGATAATATTGATACATCCCTTTGCAGGTGCCAGCATGGTGTTCTTTCAAGAGGAGTGAGGTCTGAATATCTCCTGTCCGGGATTTTACCTAGATAGGTGTTATGCTTCTGTAATATGATAGGGATATTGTATTTCTCCCAGAAATCGTAGTAATTATCAAGAAAAACTTCGGTTTCATTGATTTTCATAATTTGAATATAGATGCTATTTTTTCCTTTAAGGGCATCTTGGATTGAGGTAATATTTTCAAAAACCCTTTGGAAATAATCTTTATTGTGTATAGTGAGATATGTGTCGTTATCCAAGCCGTTTATATTAAAGATCGTCTTTATTCTGTTATTTGTACAATTAAGTAATAGATTCTTATAATTATTGTCAGCATAAATTCCATTTGTCTCAACAACTACATCCTTAACAAAAGATTCTTTAAGAGAAGTTTCTATTATTTCATAGAAATTATTATGCATCATAGGCTCTCCTGAGCCTCCTAGGCAGATAGAATATGGAAGTTGAAATATATTCATATCCTTAAGGATCTTTTCAAATAGATCTATATCGATATCAGTTGTGCGGTGTTTGATTGTATTTCGATAACAGAAGATACAGTCAAGATCACATCTTCCTGTCAATTCAACCTCAACAAATGAGGGCCCAGCATAAAGAAGTTCAGGATTGTTATTAATTAAGTCTCTTATCTCTGAATACTTAGGAATTTTACCCAGTTTTGAATAAATATTACTCATAATTCTCTTATCTAATGGGCTTCCGGACCTGTAGGCGAGTCTTTTATCCCTAATATCTGGATCTTTATAATATAACTCAACATCAAACTGGTTAATATTTGACTTAATTACTTGGGATAGGGGGAGCATTCCATCAATTGTATCAGGTAAGGTCTTTATTAGTTCATTTGACATTATCTCGCATGAAAATCCAGATGGCAGATTTTCAGAGTATGTAAATTCAGCTAGATATTTCAGATGAAGGTCTATCATCTCTTTTATTATCTCGATATCTAGAAATGGAGAATCACAGAATATCTTAACAATATGATCTACACCTGTATTAGAGAATATCTCTTTCCAGAGAGCTGCATCATCCTTCTTATCTCTGATAATACAAGCACTCTTGTCTGTTATTTTGCCTGAATATCCCTTTGGAATGCAAAAATTGACATCATTTATCTCATTTAATGCGCTTAAGTTCTCTTCCATCTTTTCAGGAATATAATACCCCTGAAATTCAAGGTCTTTATCAGATATATTGTCATCAAGATATAATAAAGCAATGATTTTCAATAATCTCTCCTATCCTTTTTCGTAATTTTCCATATAAATTCTGATCTCAGACTCCCTTTTCCTTGCTGCAATCCACTTATTAAACTGTTCCATCATCTTCTGTTGATATAAAAGATTTAATATCTTATTAGATACTAAATTGAAAGGCACATCTCGTTTCCCAAAGTATTTTACAATATGATAACCATAATTTGATTTAATGATCTGTGACAGTTGTCCAACCTTTCTCATCTTTGCAATCTGCCCGGCGAAATATGGATCAAGCTCTGAAATATTAACCCAGCCAAGATTCCCGCCGTTCTTTGCTGATTTTGTGTCCTCGGAATACTTTTTGGCTATCTTATCAAAGGGTTGCCCAGAAATAATTTTCTTTCTAAGTTGAGAAATCAATTTATTTACCCTCTTCTCCTCAGCAAAAGATCTGTTCTTTGGTTTGATAAGAATATGTTTTATATTAACCTGAAAACCGAGTTTCTTCATATTTTTTTTATACCACTCTCTTGCATCTTCACTAGTGGGGGGAGAAACACCAATAGCAATAGACATTACCTGCTCAGTTATAAGTGAGGCCCTCAACTCTTCTCTATATTCTTTAAAACTGATCTTTTCTTTATTCTCTATTATTTTTCTGAACTCCTTAATCGAAGGAATATTCATACTTTTCATAATTTTATGCATATGATTATCAATCTTTTTATCGCTGACAATAATAGATTCTTTTTCTGCTGTCTGTTTGACTAGAGAGTTTTCAATAAATTTATCAAGTATCCTGCTCTTTTCATAGGTATGTTTATTTTTAATAACCTTTTTTAATTTTTTTAATCTGGAGAATTTTAGATCAACCTCACTCTCAATTATTGGCGCTTCATTAACGACTGCAATTACTCTGTCATAAAGTTCCCATGAAAATGCATTATTATATAAAATAAAGATAAATAGTATTGTTAAAATTAAATTCCTTTCCATTAGTATTATCCATCAATAATAAGTTTTAGCACATCAGCACAATTGCTGCCAAAAAACATCTTCTTGAGATTTTGAAGTGTATCTGTTATATCAGAAGCATAAAGTGATAACTTGCCTTCCTTGTTAAAATTTATTAACTGTCTTTCTTCTAATATTTTTTTTACTTCCAGAGATATCTCTAATCCGGTATCGATAAGATCAAGATCAGGATAAACATCGTTTATTGCCTTTTTTAACATTGGGAAATGAGTGCATCCAAGAATAAGAGTTCTTACCCCTTTCATGTACATATCCTGAATATATTTTCTGCTGACAAGACGTGTAATCTCATCATCGATCCAACCCTCCTCTGTTAGCGATACAAATAGTGTCGCATCTTTCTGAATAGTATCTATTTTCGGAGAGATATCTCTAATAGCCTCAACATATGACATACTTTTAACAGTCGCTCTTGTTCCAATAACACCGATGATGTCTCCTTTGATTCTTGAACATGCAGCTCTTGCCCCAGCTTCAATAACTCCAATTATTGGAATTGTATATTCATTCTGCAAATCTCGTAAAGCCACAGCAGAGGATGTATTACAAGCTACTACAATTAACTTAACATCCCTTGAAATAAGGTAATCTGTGATCTCTCTTGAATACTTAATTATAGTTTCATTGGATCTTGTGCCGAATGGGAATCTTCTAGTATCACCGAAATAGATTATATTTTCTGATGGCAGTAGGTCATGTATAGCTTTACAAACAGTAAGCCCGCCAACGCCGGAATCGAATATTCCAATAGGTCTTTTATCCATCTATGATTTCTTCTCTTTTTCAATGTAGTCTTTAAGCAGCATATATTCAATTCCATCAACAAGCGCCTGCCAAGATGCTTCTATAATGTTCGTTGATACACCAACAGTTCCCCAATTGTCAAATCTCCTGGCATGATCCACATGGACCCTTACTAATGAACCTGTGCCTGTTTTGCCGTCAAGCACTCTAACCTTATAATCTGTAAGATGAAGTTCTTTCAGTTCCGGATAGAATTTTTCTAAGGCTTTTCTAAGCGCATTGTCCAGAGCATCTACTGGGCCATTTCCATTAGCTGCTGTATGTTCAATCCTATTATTTACTTCTACTTTTATTGTTGCCTCACAGGTTATGCGATCTCTGCCCTTCTTTTCGGTTATAACCCTAAAACCCTTAAGATTAAAAAAAGGGATATATTCACCTATTGCCTCACGTATCATCAGTTCAAAGGATCCATCTGCAGCTTCATATTGGAAACCTTTATCTTCCAGTTTCTTTATTTTTTGTAATAATTCCTTTGAAAGTGAGGTTTTACCCTTCAGCTTGATCCCCATCTCCTTAGCTTTAAATTCAATATTGCTTTTTCCTGCCAATTCAGATATCATAATATTCCTCTTATTCCCAACCTGATGAGGATCGATATGCTCATATGTGCGTGTATCCTTATTAATAGCTGAAACATGAAGACCAGCTTTAGACGCAAAGGCATTATTACCTACATAGGGAGCCCTCTCATTATGAGCAAGATTTACAGTTTCACTGATAAATCTGCTGGCCTCAGTAATATAAACAAGTGCCTCTTCTGCTTTGCAGGAATACCCCATCTTTAGAGTTAGATTCGGGATAAGTGTTGCTAAATCGCAGTTACCGCATCTCTCTCCATATCCATTCATTGTGCCTTGTACAGATACAGCTCCAGCAGAGATAGCTGTCATAGAATTGGCAACAGCAACACCGCAATCATTATGAAAATGAACGCCAACAGGTGTTTTTAGTTCGCTGACTACCTTTTGGGTGATATCTTTTATTTCATCAGGTAAAGAACCTCCATTAGTGTCGCATAACACAGCCATATCAGCCCCAGCCTTTTCTGCCTGAAGCAGAGCCTTTAATGAATAATCAGGATTTGATTTAAACCCGTCATAGAAATGTTCAGCATCAAGAAAAACACTAAAATCTAAGTCCTTTAAATATGCCACTGTATCGTATATTAGCGCCAGATTTTCCTTGAGCTCTATTTGAAGTGCATTGGAAACCTGGAAATCAGACGCTTTTGCCACAATTGTCAAAAATTTTGCCCCGGATTCAATTAGGGACTTCAACTGTTCGTCCTTTGAGCAGGATATTCTATGACTTTTGGTCGATCCAAAGGCAACAATTTCCCCGTTGCAGATGTCAACGTCCCTGATTTTATGAAAAAATAGATTATCCTTTGGATTTGATCCTGGCCATCCTCCTTCAATATAGTCAATCTTAAGCTTATCAAGCTCCTGCGCTATTTTTATTTTATCCTGAAGGGAATAGGAAATTCCAATTGTTTGAGCGCCGTCTCTTAGTGTTGTGTCATAGATTGTAATTTGCTTTTTCTTCAACTTTTTTTTTGTTTGATACTTACTGCTTGTATCTTTTATAATATAATAGTATAATCTGTAATAGACAAAGTTTTTAACAGATATTATTGTATTTATTTCGGTGAGCGAGTTTTGGTGAAACGATTTATTATAAATATCCTGAACCTTGTTATAATACTTGTTTCCTCAGCGAATACAAATTAAGGATATTATTTTTTTTATACGAAAACCTGTCTCATGATTTTTAACAGTACCTGTTCTTTTAAAATACATTCTTAAATCAATAGCAATTTATGGAATCATCATCGCTATATTAAGTATGAAAACAGTGTGTTAGTTCTTTTGTATTGTAATCTAAAAAATCCCAACTATAATCTTTATAGTTTATAATTTGTATTATTATCTTTCAAACAGGTCTAATAATGACGAAAAATAATATATATATATAAGATTCCTTTTGTTTCAAGTAATTTTTCTTATTTCTTCTGTGTATTTTTCAAGGAGTGTAGAATGAAGATTGGAATAGGCTACTATAACAACAAGAATGCTTTTATATCAGGGAAAAATGTTGCTGAAAATGCAATAGAAAACGGTAAATTGTCTAGGTGTGATTTTGTGATTGCTTTTTGCAGCGGACAACTTGACCATGACTATTATTTAAATGGAATTCAATCAGTTATAGGGACTGAAGTCCCAGTGATTGGAGGTTCGGCTATAGGGATAATTACAAATGATTTCTTATCGTATGAAGGTTATCCAGCAGGTATTGCAATAATAGAGTCTGATAATTTTCAGTACAATATTGCTATAGAAGATAATTTAGACAAAGATGAAAGAAATGCAGGAATTAGGTTAGCGGAAAAGTTTACAAATGGAATGAAGAGTAAGCTTTTATTAGTTTTTTATGATTCAATAAAAATTCCTGCAGCTGAAGATTCTCCTCCTGTTTTAAATGCGTCAATGCCTTTAGTTGAAGGAATAGTAACTAAAATTGGTTCAATTATACCGATTATAGGCGCTGGTTTAATAGGTGATTATGATTTTAGTCCTACTAAACAGATTTGTGGCTCCTATGTTGACAGTCAATGTGTAGTCGGAGCTATGTTAAACGGAGATTTTACACCCTATTTTAGGATTATGCATGGGTGTAATCCTTTAAATGGTGTATATCATGAAATTACAAAAATGGAGGGCTCGGTTATTTATGAATTGGATGGGAAACCTGTTGTTGAAATGATTGATGAACTGTACGGGAATAAGGATTGGCATTATCAATATCCTGTAGATCTTTTAACAATAGGTGTAAACTATGGAAGAAGATTTGAGAAGCCTGAAGAGGCTAATTATGTCAACAGGTTAATTACAGGAGCGCTGCCTGACGGCCAAGGCATAGGTATTTTTGAGCCGGATCTAGTGCCTGGGATTGAAATACAGTTTATGCTGAGAGATAGTTCAAGAATAATAGAGTCTGCAAGGCGAAATTCCGATGAGATTATAAAGCAAATAAGATCAGATGGGAAAAAGGCTCTTTTCGGATTATACATTGATTGCGCAGGACGCGCGGCTAAACAATCAAATACCATAACTGAGGAAGCCGCGGAAGTTCAAAAAGTATTTAATGAGAATGAAATACCATTCTTAGGTTTTTATTCAGGGGTTGAAATTGCCCCTCTCCTTCAAAAGAGCAGGGGGCTTGACTGGACAGGTGTCTTGTTGATCTTTGCGGAGTGATAAAAGATATGACTGAAAAGAATAAAGGTGTGGCAGAAAAACTGTTCGGGCGAAAAAGACTTATTGAAGAATTAAAAGAGAAAGCTAAATATTATAAAGGGATTGCAGAAGAAGCTGGGAAAAGTCGTTTAAGAGAAATAGACCAGTTGTCAAAACTCATTATTGAGAATAAGCGTACAATGGAGGCGCTAAAAAGGTCGGAGAAACTCTTAAGTGATACATTTGAAGCGATTCCGGATTTTTTAACAGTTCAAGACAGAAACTTGCAAGTTCTTGTCAGTAATTGGCATGGATATGATTGCATTTCACAAGAAGAGCGTTTGAGTCATCCATACTGCTATCATGCCTATAAGAATCGTGACACACCCTGTGAATCGTGTCACGCTATGGAAGTCTTTGAATCAGGGAAGCGCAAGAGGATTGAAGAAACGGATAATGCAAATGGGGTAACAAGGGAAATATCTATTTACCCTGTTTTCGACGAAGTCGTTAATGTTGTAGCGGTGATAGTGAATATTCGAGATATAACTGAACTGAGGTTGGCAGAGGAAGAAAAAAAAAGACTTGAAGAACAACTCCGTCAAGCTCAGAAGATGGAAGCTATTGGCGCTCTTGCAGGTGGAGTGGCTCACGATCTTAACAATGTCTTATCGGGCATCGTAAGTTACCCTGATCTGTTATTGATGCAAATCCCTGAAGATGACCCTTTAAAGGAATCAATATTAACCATAAAAGAATCAGGGAATAGAGCAGCCGCGATAGTCCAGGATTTGCTGACCTTGGCAAGAAGAGGTGTGCCTGTTAAAGAAATTATAAATTTAAATGAAATAATTAATGAATATCAGAAAAGCCCTGAATATGAAAATTTGAGATCATTTCATCCACATATCGAAATAGAGACCAGGCTTGGAACAGATATATTAAATATCACAGGTTCTCCGTTTCATCTTACCAAGACCATTATGAATTTAATTTCGAATGCGGCAGAATCTATATCTGAAGCTGGAAAAATTATCATATTAACAGAGAATCGGTATATTAACAAACCATTCAGCGGTTATGACTATGCGGAGGAAGGCGATTACGTTGTTCTCATTGTTTCTGATACCGGGAATGGCATCTCTAATGAGGATATAGGAAGAATATTTGAACCTTTTTACACGAAAAAGAAAATGGGAAGGAGCGGTACAGGATTGGGTATGGCTGTAGTATGGGGCACAGTAAAAGATCATAGTGGATATATTGATGTCCAAAGTGATCTAGGCAAGGGTACGACATTCACTATTTATTTACCCGCAACAAGGAAAAAATTATCGGAAGATGGTCCTGTTTTTTTTCTTCAGGATTATATGAGCAAAGGAGAGTCAATATTGGTGGTGGATGATGTTAAACAACAAAGAGAGATTGCATCTACTATCTTAAAAGAATTGGGGTATAGTGTTGCGACAGTTTCAAGTGGAGAAAAAGCAGTTGAATATCTTAGGAATAATTCTGCAGATTTACTGGTGTTGGATATGATAATGGAAAACAGCATAGATGGACTGGATACATACAAGCAGATAGTTAAACAGCATCCCCGGCAGAAAGCAATCATTACAAGTGGGTTTTCTGAAACAGAACGTGTTAAGGAAGCACAAGAGCTGGGTGTGGGTCAATATATCAGGAAACCCTATACTCTGGAAAAGATCGGGATAGCTGTAAGATCTGAGTTAGACAAGGAATAAAAAGGTAAAGAGATTTAAAGAATATGGAGAATAAATGGTAAACCCGCCGATCGTTGTTATTCAACTACGATCATAAGCATCATTTTTCAGCCATAAAAAACCAGTGAGATATTATCTTGCCTATGTCTCCGATGAGTGATCTTTCCATTATGCCGTATTGAAAAAGCTCAAATTTAGTAAATGCAGAAGTAAGCTCCTTTTCATTGAAAAATGATACAACAGAATTCTTTATATCATCAAGATCAGTAACCCATGTTCCGTTGCCGATCTCCTTTCCCCTCTTTAGAAATGTATCCTTGTCAGAGCGCAAAGTGCCAAAAAGAACCGCCCCTTTTTTCATTATCCGATTTATTTCATCAATTGCTTCATAAAAAATTTCTTTAGCGCAATAATGAAGAGACCCCCAGGACACTACTATATCAATAGAATCCGTTTTTATTGGTAAATTTCTGTTTTCTGCCTGAATAAGAGGGAATTTATACATGTTATTGCATATATTCAAAGCATTTATGCTGTAATCGAGACCAAATATTCTATCCACCCCAAGATTTTGAAGCAGACACATATGCCGTCCGCTGCCGCATCCCATATCCAGCGCAACAGTATTTGGCGTTACTTCGTTATTAACGAGAAAAGACTTTAGCATCCTTACAAGATTTTCGTCAGGGTAGATCAATATAGATTTATCTCTGCAATAGTGATCTTCCCATGACTTCGGGTTTGCTGTCATATCGAGTTCCGAAATTGTTTATTAATGCCAATAATAAGCAGCGCCGAATAATGTACACAATAACTCTAAGCGCCGAGAATTTCCAAAAAGCTTAACCTGCTCCAAAGTGCTATAGCGTTAGGAATCTACTCCATTATTTTGTTTAATCGTCATCTTCAAATAATTTTTCGATATCTTCTATGAGGTTATCGATATCTTCTTCAATAACACCCCAGACAATTCTATAGCTAATGCTATTATAACCATGTATCAAGATGTTCCGAAATGATATTATATTCCTATTTTCACGAATGTCTTCAAGAACCTTTTGGTCATCCTTGTAACTCCTATTTAATGCTTCTCCAATTATTTCAAATTTTCTCTCTACAGCGCTCTGAAGCAATTCATCCTTTTCATAATCAGAAAAGGATTTCCCTTTTATAAATCGACTGATAGAAAGGGCAGCTTCCTTGATATCATAAAGATGCTTAAGGATATTATCCTACATACAAGTTAATCCTATCTTTAGCTATTTTTTTAAGAAAATATGGATTTTTGATTCTGTCAGGTGTGATAAGATCAATTTTGCAATTAAATGCTTTTTCAAAATAGTGTAGAAGACCAAAATAGCGTTTAGAAGGTTTGTAGTTGAAATTATTAAATTCAACTATTAAATCAATGTCGCTTCCTCTGCTCGCTTCACCTTTAGCAATTGACCCAAAAATATCCAATCGCTTGACATCAAATTCCTTGCAGGGAGGTATTACTATTTTTTTTATTTTATTTAAATTCATATTTTAAAATCTCCAGCATATTCACATACAGAGATTTAACATTTTAATATGTAGAAACAATTTACGATATTATGCAAAATTTTATGACTTTGAGGTTAATAACGTATAATTACAGTAGTAATAAAGAGGAATTGCAACTACTTTATCTTTACATCAAGAGATAATTCTGCCTTCTGGGCAGTATGAATGGCATCTTCTCGTGTTCTTCCTCTTGCTATAAGAACTCCTATTCTATCATGATTGGTTTCTGGATTTCTAATCTTTGAACCAATATCCTTGAAAATTTGAGAGAAGATTACGCCATTTACTCTGGAAGGGCACACAGGATTAAGGGAAGTCAAGGTTCCGTTTTCCCCTGTTATGTACTTAACTATAATATTTTCTTTGCCCTTTTTTTGTCTGGGAGGACTGAATCCGTTTCCGATTACTGCCTTAATTGTTTCGCGTAGGAAATTATACCCTGTTCTCTCTGGAATAAGAATTTCGGGTATATATTCACCTCCAAATTCGGGAACAGCTTCAATAACGAAAATTTCATCTTTTTCAGTTATAAGAAGCTCAATTATTAAAGGGGAGGTGGATATATCAAAGGCGTCTGCAATTTGTTGTCCAACTTCAACAACTTCATCCCATAGGTGGAGATATTTCGATGGAGAGATATGCATTAGATCAACAAAAAAGGGGGGTGGAGTTGTAATCTTGTCAATTATATCAATAAGATGGAACTTGTTTTTATGCACTATGCCGGCGGCAATGATCTCGTTTCCTTTTATATATTTTTCGATGATATAGTGATTATTGTTATTGTTATGTATAACCTTATTGAAATATCTCTCAAAATCCGAGTTGTCCTGCAGCAATTCAATATTTGTCTTTGCATGCCCTTTTAGAGGTTTTATAACAACGGGGAATTCGGTTTTTTTTGTTTTTGCTATGCTATTATTTTTGTTATAAATACTGAAATCTGGAGAATTGATCTTATTTTTCTTAAAGATTGACTTCATCTTTTTTTTATCAATAAAATCATCAATTCTATTATAGGGGATTAGTGGGATGTTAAGCTTATTTGAGATAAAACATGCTGTCTTTATTGCAGGGCCAAATGATTTTGATAGTACTACTTCAACCTCGCCATCAATTAATAATTCATTGATTTTAGTATAAATATCTTCATAGTTATCTGTTGATTCCTGAATTTTGATATCACATTTACAAATTCCAGTGGCGTTTGTATTTCTATCAACACCGATTATATGATAACCCATCCTTTTGGCTTCCTCTATAAGAGGAGCCTGCTTATAACCTGCGCCAATTGAAATGAAAATTTTTAATTGAGAATAATCCCTGTTTTTCCACAGCATCTACAATTTTAGTCCTTAATATTCTCGACATTTAATTATGTCATATAAATATAATATATTTTTTTTTCATTTACAAATTTTTTTTATGTTTTTATTAAATATTGTCAATATTGTCTTTAGGATATATACTAGGATCGGTACAAACAACGTTTGCCGTAGTGAAACGAAGTCAAATGTGCCGAAGGCTAAGGAGCGAAGCGACGTAGTGTTTGTACAGGGTGTAATATGTTAAATTAAAACTGCTTACATCTTAAGTTTAATAAATTAACAGTAAAAACAGTAGAGGTATTATTTAATAAGTCGGAATTGGATGAATATATCTTAATGAATTTCATGTTTTGTATAAACTGTTAAATTATATGACAACTTTTCAATTTCCAAGATAATAATGAAGGTGCTGGTAATCTTTTAAAGAATTTATTAAAATATTGTTTACAATAGTATTTTTTTATATATTTTTAAAAAGATTTATATTATATTAGATTGTATAGATAAGTTGTTATTTTTCATTTTTTTGTGATTATTACTTGAAACCCTCTTTTATTTAACTTATTCTATGGAATTCTATATCTTATGAATTTTATATCAAAACACAACAACTTTAGGGATACTCATACATGCATTGTATATTCAGAGGTTCCCTTGACTGTAGAATGAGGTAGTATTTTGTTGAGAAACGGTAACTGCAAAGGATTAAGAATTATTCAATACTATTTAATTAAGAGTAATTTATGATATGTGAAAGATGCGAAGAAAATGAAGCTACTATTCATATTACTGAATTAGTTAAAGACGTTAAATCAGAGGTTCATCTATGTGAAAGATGCGCAAAAATAAGCGGTCTTAATCCTGAATTGTCTAATTTTTCCCTATCTCTTCCAGAGATGCTTTCTTTTCTAGATATTGGAGATGTTGACGATGTAATTGAAATAGATAATTGTGAAACTTGCGGATTGACCTATATTCAATACAGAAAGATTGGCAAGCTTGGATGTCCTGATTGTTATAAATATATGTGGTCAGCTTTAGAACATGTTGTATTTAGCTATCATCATAATGTTAGTCATATAGGTAAGTCGCCTTCAAACTATGTAAGTATAGACACAGTTGATAAGATGCTGCTTATTCCTAGGAAAAAAGTGATAGAGAATAGAGAAACACCTTCAGAATTAAAGAAAAAGCTTGAAATAGCTGTATATGAAGAAAGATATGAAGATGCAGCTAAAATCAGGGATAAAATAAAAAATATTGATAGAGTAGAGTAACTAATGTTTAAGGAACTACTGGACAAAAAAGGTTTCTGGTCTCAAAGGGGACCTTATTCAGATGTTGTTTTATCAACTAGAGTGAGGCTTGGAAGGAATGTTCAAGGTGTTCCTTTCCCGCATAAGCAGGATGAAAAGGACGCTGATAAAATTAAATCAATTGCTGAAACCTTTATCCAAAATTCACAATATAACAATTGCACAGCCCTTTATGACTTAAAAGAGATTGATAGTAATGACAAAAGATTTTTAAGAGAACGAAATATTCTCACTTACGAGATGGAGGTTTCAAATAACGGTTTTGTGATCTTAGATAACAACGAAAATTTCAGTATACTAGTCAATGAAGAGGATCATTTTAGAGTCCAGATAATAAAATCAGGCTTTCAGTTAATGGAGACATATCAATTTGCTGATCTAATTGATGATGAGTTAAATAAATTTGTCCCTTATGCTTTTTCAGATGATTTTGGATATATCACAGCATGTCCTTCAAACCTTGGCACAGGACTTAGAATTTCGACTATGCTTCATCTTCCTGCTCTTTCAATATCTGGAGGTATCCCAGAGGTTATCAGAAAAACAAGTGAGTTAGGAGCAAAAATAAGCGGTTCCCTTGGAGATGGCACCAAAACCTTTGGGAATATGTATCTTTTATCTAACCGTATTTCTCTAGGATTATCTGAGGTCGATATAATCGAAGAGATCGATAAGATTACAAGCAAGGTTGTTGAGATGGAGAGTCTTGCGCGGGATAATTTTATATCACAAGAAGATGATAAATTAAAAGATATGATATGGAGATATTATGGTATATTAAAATATTCCAGAAGTATAAGTTATACAGAAGCTATGGATTATCTTTCAAATATTAGATTAGGAATAATACTTTTTATTATTAAAGATATTGAATTACAAGAAGTAAATAATATGATGATAAACATTCAATGGTCTCATCTTCAGAAAATTGCTAATAGGATATTTAGTAATTCATATGAATGTGACAGTTTTAGATCTGAATACATAAGAATGAATCTTGCTTAACTTGAGGTGGCATAAATGTACAATTTTACAAAGAGATCGAAGAAGGTTCTAGATGTATTTGCTCAGTCTGAAGGAAGAAGGTTAAATTCAGATTCCCTTGGACCAGAACATATAATGCTTGCTCTTCTGAAAGATGATGACTCAGTCGCAGCTAGAATATTAAAGAATCTAGGCGTGAACTTTAAATTATTACAAAGCAATATTGAACGATCAGTTAGGGGACAGGGGACGACATTAGTTCTTGGCAGTATCCCTATAAATATGAGGTATAATAGAATTATTGAGATTGCAAAGGAAGAGTCCCAAAAGCTTAGAAATAGCTATTTAGGAACTGAACACCTTCTTCTCGCAATTTTTAAAGAAGGAACTTGCGCTGGTGTGGACAGTTTGTTAAGAGTTGGAATAAATTATAATATTATCAAATCTGAGATTAAAAAAATATTGGGTGTGCAGCTAAATATCACTACTTTCAAGACAGTAGAAAAAAGCAAAACCCCGACACTTAATGAATTTGCCCAAGATTTGACATTACAGGCTTTGAATAACGAGCTTGATCCTGTAATTGGGAGAACAGAGGAGATTACTAGGGTTATCAGGACACTTACCAGGAAAAGGAAAAATAATCCAATTCTTATAGGAGAAGCTGGTGTCGGAAAAACCGCAATTGTTGAGGGATTAGCTCAAAGGATTATAGACAAGGATGTGCCTGAGCCGCTTTATAATAAAAAAGTTATGATTCTTGATCTTGCGGCAGTCGTCGCTGGTACAAAATTTAGGGGGGAGTTTGAAGATCGCCTCAAGAAGATAATGAAGGAGATCAAAGAATCGAATAATATAATCATCTTTATTGATGAATTGCATACAGTAATTGGCGCAGGAGCGGCTGAGGGAGCAATTGATGCTGCTAATATCTTAAAACCTTCACTTGCGCGAGGGGAACTCCGATGCATCGGAGCAACCACTATTGGTGAATATAAAATGCATATTGAAAAAGATGCCGCTCTTGATAGAAGATTTCAAAGCATTCTTGTTGAGGAGCCAAGCATAGATGAAACAATTGATATATTAATAGGACTTAAAGAAAGATATGAAACCCATCATAAAGTAAAATATTCTGAAGATTCCCTGATTAAGGCTGCAGTTTATTCCTTTCGTTATATCCAGGATAGATTTCTGCCTGATAAAGCTATTGATATTATAGATGAAGCCGGATCTAAGGTTAGACTGGAGAACTGCAGCAAACCTGAAGATATTGTTACTCTTGAGGAGGAAATAGAAAATTTAGATAATAAAAAGAACAACCTTGTAGGAAGCCAGGCATATGAACTGGCTGCCTCTGTAAGAGATATAATAAAAGAAAAAAGGGCAATCCTTGAAGCAAAAATTAGTGATTGGCAGCAAAGAATAAACGAGTATGAGCTCATAGTAGATACTGATGAAATTGCCGCTATAGTATCACAAAAAACAGGTATTCCAATTGAGAGTCTGCAGGAATCAGAGGCTGAAAAACTCCTGAAAATGGAAGAAAAACTACATAGAAGAATTATTGGGCAAAATGATGCTATCAATGTTGTTAGTAAGGCAATTAGGAGATCAAGAATTGGATTAAAGGGAGCTAAGGGGCCTATAGGTTCATTTATGTTTTTAGGTCCAACTGGTGTTGGTAAAACTGAGTTAGCAAAAACGCTTGCAGAATTTCTTTTTGATGATGAAAACGCTCTTATCAGACTTGATATGTCTGAATATATGGAAAAACACTCTGTATCGAGGCTTATTGGAGCTCCTCCCGGTTATGTGGGATATGAAGAGGGAGGACAGATAACGGAGAAAATTAAAAGAAAACCTTATTCTATTATTCTCTTTGATGAGATAGAAAAAGCTCATATAGACGTCTTGAATACATTGCTGCAAATTATGGAAGAAGGAGAACTTACTGACAGCTTTGGGACAACTGTAAGTTTTAAAGATGCAATTATTATCATGACATCGAATATTGGCAACAGAGAATTTCATAAAACAAGTACAATGGGTTTTGAGAGTGAAATAATTCTTGATAATGATGAAAAGGTGAAAGTTTTTGATGAATTAAAAAGGATATTCAGTCCTGAGTTTATAAACAGGATCGGGGAAATAGTGTACTTTCATAAACTTGGGAAAAAGCATGTAAGAAAAATCGTTGATATCATGCTCGATGAATTGAACACAAGATTAGAGGACCGAGACCTTGAACTTATATATTCGAGCAGGATAAAGGGATTCCTTTCTGATAAAGGATATGATGAAAAGTATGGCGCACGTCATCTAAGAAGAACAATCCAGAGTGAACTTGAGGATCCTCTAGCATATGAGTTAATAGAGGGAAAGCATCTTAACTGCAAAAAATTGTATGTCGGAATAAAAGGAAATTCCATCTATTTTAAGGAGATCAAGACAGATGTTTCTAATGAAGATGAACAAGAAAACAGATCGCATGAAAAAGAAGAGGTAGGTGTTTCTTAGGTGAATATAGATACTAATTCATTATAAAAACATTAATTAGCGAAGTTGAGAATGCAACAATATATAAAATCCCAAATACAGAAATCATTTTTAATCATCTTTTAATTACACGACTGTTTTTTATTATAGTTCATATACTAATAAATATTCTGATTTTTAGAAATTTGCTTAAAGATAATAATTTTAATAATAAAAGTATTTATAAGCATAGTAATATTAAAAATATCTATACAATAATTAGAAATCTACCACAATGCGTACATATTGAGATTCCATCCCCCTTTATTTGGTTCATATCCATTGTGGGTATTTCCAGATGACATCCACTGCAATTATTCTTATCAACAATTGAGAAGGGATTTTGGCATTTTTTTCGCATCTTTGCATAATATGTTAAAGACCTGTTATCTATTAGCTTTTTGATCTGCTCAATCTTCGTTATAATAGATTCTGATTGATTGCCTTCATCATATATATGATGAAGCCTGTCTAGACGAATTAATAGATCAAGATCAGATGAGGGAACGCCAGATAATTTATCGTTAGAGTTAATATCGTTATTATTTTTTTCCTGAAGTCCTTCAAAATATGAATGAGACTCATCTTTAAGTATTGAATAGATATCAACAGGTGTTTTAGCATCATTTATTGACTTTCTTTTCACGTCATTTGCAAAAATTCTGGCCATCATTCCGACTAAATATAAATATTTAGTGCTCATTTCAGTTGGGAAAATACTTAATAGAAAGTATTTTACCGGAATATTATCAAAGGATTGGTAATCAACTCCTTCCTCAGAAATCCCGAAGATAGATATAAGATCTGAAACTGAATCTGTTCTTGCATGTGGAATTGATAATCCAAATCCAACTCCTGTATTTTCGAGTGATTCTCTATGTATGACTTGAGGAAAGTATTTACTGCTATTCTCTAACATTCCAAGCTCCTCTAGTTTGAGAAGCATTTCTTTTAAAACAAGTTGTTTTTCACAATTCTCAAGTAAAAAAACCTGCTTTTCATTAAAAAAGTTTTCTAATTCCATTTTATACCTTTACAATATTATAATAAACGGATGTCCTTATTTTCTTTATTACTTAACATTCAAATATATGAACCTAAATTTAAGAAACATATATACATCTATTTATCTTTCCTTATAATAGTCAATCAATTTAATTAGAAATGGCACATATATTCTGTGAAATTCTAAATTAACAAGTATCAGAATCTCATGTTATAACCTTTTAGAAAGTTAAATTAAACGATTCAATCTAAAGGCTGTATTCCTTAATAGAAATTTACATCAAGTTCTTATTGGAGTATTAACAGAAAGGTCTTGTATTACTTCTCGAAGGATTAGGATACCTCTGTTGATTCATCAAACTCAGGAACTATATCTTTTATTAAATCTCTAATTTGATAGGAATTAAATTCAATTATGTCATAAATTCTGTTCTCTAAAAGGTCTTTAATTATTTCTCTACAATATTTATTGTCAGTATTTAGTTCATATATCTTTTTATTTTCAGTTTTAATTATTTTTTCCTTTTGGTAATATAGTTCTTCACTTAATTTTTCTCCGGGCCTTAAACCTGAAAATTTAATTTTAATATCCTTTAGAGGTTCATATCCATATAGAGTGATCAATTTTTTGGCAATATCCACGATCTCATATTGCTTTCCCATATCAAGTAGATATATATTCCCTCCATTAGAATAAGCAGCAGCATTTATCACAAGAAGTGAGGCTTCTGTAATACTCATAAAGAATCGCTTCATCTGAGGATGAGTCACTATAACTGGCCCACCGTTCTCGATCTGTTTGCAAAAAAGTGGAATTACTGAACCGTGAGTTCCGAGTACATTCCCAAATCTTACAATTGATGTATTTAATCTCTCTTCCTGATTGTAATGGAGCATTAAAAGCTCAGCTATCCGCTTTGTTGCGCCCATAATACTAACAGGATTCACTGCCTTATCTGTTGAGATAAAGACAAATTTATCAACTGAGTATTTAACAGATAAGTCCAATAATATCTTTGTGCCGATTACATTATTTTGAAATGCTTCAATCTCGTTATCCTCCATTAATGGCACATGCTTATGCGCTGCAGCATGAAATATGATATTAGGAGAAAATTCATCAAATAAATGCTCCATGATCTTATGGTCTTTTACGTCGGCTACTCTAAATATTATTTCTGGTTCATAGTCAAGTAATTCAATGTAATCCTTAAGATTGTTTATCAGATTGTAGATTGGGAACTCTGCTCTGTCTATTACAATAAGCTTATTAATGTGAAATTTTAATAGCTGTCTCGATATCTCAGATCCAATACTGCCTCCTGCTCCGGTTACTAGTATTGTTTTTCCACAAAAAACTTCTTCAATTGCTATGCTGTCAACATTAAACTCCTCTCTTCCAAGAAGAAATTCAATTCCAATATCGCTTAATGCTGAAATCAAGGGTTTTCTGTCAAATTCTTTAGTAAATGATGGAAGTGTTTTTATAGGAGTTTGCGGAAAATTATTTTTTATATCTTTTACTATCCTTTTTATATCATCCAAATTAACTGAAGGCATAGCTATAGCGATTTCATTTACATTATATTTACTGATAATTCTATCGATTTGTGAGGTATCAGCAAATATCATCTTGCCGTTTAGAATTTTTCCGATTTTTGATATATCGTCATCAACAAATCCGATGATGCTTCCACCAAGCCCTTTGCAGTAATATTCATCAAGAATCATCCTGCCAGCCTCTCCAGCCCCACAAATCAGAATTCGCTTTCCAGATATATTTATTTCTGTATTAGTGCTTAGCTTATTGTAAGCTCTCATCTTTTTTGATCTTGAAAAATAATCTTTTGCAATTATCCTATATAGGATTGCTCCAAAAACCACAAAAAAGGAGGGGAAAATATAAATTGTTATTGGTTGATCTGAATAAAAACATAAAAAAAGAGCAATAAATATAGCAAAACCTGAAATACTTGAAACAATGAGTCTATACATATCCTCAATATTCGAATATTCCCACATTATTCTATATATTTGAAATAGATAAAATGAAACCAAAAATGAAGAAAGATATATTAAAAAGTATATTAAATTGATGAAATATGGTAATTTCTCTTCTATATAATAACACTGTATAACAGTGGAAATAAGATATGATAGAGTAATTACAAGACAATCCATTGCTAAAAATATAAGCCTTTTACCTTTTATAACGTAGAATAGTGACATGAATTTACCTCGTAAGTACCTCTTTTATAATAGTGATCGTCCTTTTAATTATATTTTCCTATAAAGTTTTGTTGATTTTATTTTTTTATAGATTTCTAATGATTAAATGTATCAATTTTTTTAAAATCGTTAAATATTATATTCAAATTAGCTATCTGTATATAATTTTATAATAATTTAATGGTGGATAAAAATACCATATAAATCAATGGAAGTGACTGCTCAGCTATATTCAAAATTTAAGAAAGAGGTGTAATAAAAGGGGATATGGGGATTATAGAGATATGAAGATGATAAAAAGTGTTTTAAAATTTCCTCAATCTCTTCCATCGCCTTTTTCCATTATCTTACACTTTTATAACAATTCAAAATATTCGAGCAGTTGAAAGATAGCTAAGTAGTTACCAGGAATTATAAATGGTGATCCGGCAATTATTGATTCAGTCATAGCTCCGGATATTGGAGGTGATGGAGTTAATAATAGATACTTTATAGAGGGGCATGGTAAACTAGGTTGGGACAAAAAGTGTACTGAATGCCATGACACAACACTAATTCATATAGATGGAAATGAGCGATCATTCAGCATTGATTATACAGTTGATTCATATAATAACGGATATAGATTATTACACAGCGTCACGGAACCTGCATTGGAAGTACCGCGCTCTGCTGGTTATAACGCTAATCAATTTCGGCTCTGTTTCTCATGTCATAATGAGCTTGATGTTGTAGGTGTGTCAAACGGTTAAGGTTATCAATTGTCAATAGAGCCTCCAGAGTATTTAAAGAGAGATGATATTTCAGTTGCACACACAAACTTTCGTAATGAAGAGGCCTGGGATTATGGATGGGCATGGGCGGGAAGCGGTCCCTATAATTCACATTGGACTCTCATCTTGAGGGAACATGGACCTATTATGTGGATTACACATCAACATCAGCGCCTATCACATGCATTACCTGTCATAATCCTCATGGTACTAAAGATGGAGCAAATGAGACTACTGAGAAAATGACAAGGGGGGATCTCGATATTTCATTAGGTGTTTATAATGATGGTGTAATGGACTATAACTATGGTTATATAAATTCAGGTGATTATCTGATTGATGGAGCTGATCTTAGATGTGTGGCATGTCATTCATCCGGCAATGGAAGCGATCCTGACGGAGGCACTAGATATTACCATCGTCCATGGCAAACACCTGTTGCCTTATCAGATAATTCAGCAGGATTTGATATCCCGAATAACCTGATTGATGATTCCACAACAAGCGGGAGCGTCATCGCAAGCGGGACTCAATGGTTAATCTTTAATCTTGGCGGCGATTATACTATCACGCATGTTAAATTCTATGCCTCTGGTCATAAGAACGATCAAGACCATGACTTCTCAAGCTCATGGGATGTGTATGTAGGTGATGCAGTTGCTGACACCTGGACATTAGTGGAAAGCAATTGGACAGTGGGCAGCAGCGGCTATGGGACTGGAGGCGCTGAATACAATGACAAGTGGTATAGTACAGAAGTAACTACCCAAACTAACGGAACACATATACGGCAACAGATTGGAGTTATGTTAAAGTATATGAATTTGATTTTCGTGATGCTGACACAACAACCCCTTATGGTGCAACATTTGATCTGGGGTCAAACTTGAAGATTAATGATATGAATTTCCTTATCCCTACAGGAATTGGCAGTACTTGGGATGTCTATCTATCAGACAGTCCTTCAGGTCCATGGATAACAGATAATCAACTGATTGATAATTGGTTGATCCCGGCTCCCGGAAGCAAATCATGGTTCATAGCTTCTAATAACGTCACAGTAATCCCTCAGGATTATAGATATATAAGGATTGAAGGTGAACAGACTGCTGGAGATTTATGGGAAACAGTAGTGAACTGGATTACATATTCAAGCTATAATCCTGAATCTACTATAGATTATAATTTAGAAACTGGCACTGGACTCCATATGCTGAATACTGATCATAAAATAGTATTTGATATGGGTGACACTTGTATAGTAAGTGCTGTTCGTCTCTACGGTTACACCTGCTCCCCTGCATTGAACACTGTATGGAATGTATATGTATCCAGTTCTTCTGATACTCAAGGAACTTGCATCATCTCTAACTGGACAATAAACGATACAAATAATTATTGGCATTCACATACAGCAGATGTAATTGAGAGTGGAAGGTATATCAGGCTTGTAGGTAGACGCACTTCTAATGAACCAAGTACAGGATATAACTGGACTATGATACAGGAATTCCAATTTCTCAAAAGCAATTAATTTTTTTACCAAGTGATATATATACAGGCAGAATCTATGAGAAAAGGGGAATTGGAGCAACCCCTATAAGATTTCTTTATCCACAAAGATTACAGCATCTGATTATTGAATTTCCATGAAGTTTTTGCAATATTTCAATGAAATAAGAATAATGTGAGAGAGACCTATGAGTGTTGTACGAAAGGATGGATTTGATTTCAGCTTTGACCCTAAGGAATGTAAAAGTTGCCTAGGACGTTGCTGTCGAGGCGAAACTGGAAATGTTTGGGTTAATCAATATGACATCCTTCAGATATCTCAGTTTTTAAAAATAAATACTATCGATTGCATTCAAAATTACTTGATATTAATTGATGGCAGATTCTCCATAAAAGATTGTTTAACTGGAAGTGGTTATAATTGCATTTTTTTAGATGATACTTCAGGAAAATGTAAAATCTATGCTGCCCGGCCAGAACAATGTCGTCAATATCCCTTCTGGGAGCGTTTTAGAAAGCATCAGGATGAGTTGTTTCAGGAATGTCCAGGAATCAGCAAAGACAAACCATTGCATTAAAAGTTGAGATCTATTATAATCTGTAATTAATTTAGGATTGATATTTTATTGAAAAAAAATACATCTAAACAACATAAATTTAAAGAATAATTTGGCATAACTTTAGAATATTATAATCACCAATTCTATATGGAGAATGTTATAATCGATGTTTATATACATTATTCTATAGCTCTTCTGTAAAGGTGATTTTTTTATCAGATGTCGATTTGAGCTGATTACAGGTAATTGTAATCAATTTTAAAAGATGAAATTATGTCGAAAAAAGTTTTACTAATAATGCCGGAGATTTGTTATAGATAAAAATCATGTCACAATTACCTTTAATAGCTTTATTTATTATTTTTATTATTCATTTTGCAGTTTTTTTGAGATTAGCCATTATTTATAAAAAAGATTACTACTTTTTCTTTTTGCTAACCTTTATCCTGCTTATCCTGTCATTTCCAGCACGTTGGTGGTGGCAAAAGATGGAACTTGGTGGATTTAAATTATACTGGTATCTCAATATGTCAGCCTGGTTTACTAGCGTTATAGCTTTTATTATAATAATTCGGAGTAAATATAGGAAATGGAAAGATAATCATGATAGATTATAGCAGAGAGAGCATATTTACGGAAAGTTATTTCCTTTAGCTAATCGAGTAATGATTAGTTGGTTATATTATTCAAAAATTATTCTATGGTTTATCTTGCAGTATATTTATCATTAAGTCATTCAGTGTAATTTAAATTCAATTTAGAATAAGGTATTTAGAGTTAATTCTCAGCTGCTAATAATTTAATTTAATCATCCTTTATATCGATTCCGATCATTTTCATTAAATAGATAGCATTAGATGTATTTGAAACTCCTTCCCTTAGCGTATAGTCAAAAATTATTTCATTATTGTTATAGGTTTCAGTAAAGAAGTAATTTTTTAAATTAGGATTATTATTTTCAAGGGCAGTTAGTTCTAAGTCATGAGTTGAAATTAGACCAATTATATCGTTAGCGCTTAATTCTTTGATAACAGCTTCAGCTCCAATTCTTCTGTCTCTGGTGTTGGTTCCGCTAAATATTTCATCTAGCAGAAAGACTATTGGTTTATCCTTTTTTGATGCTTCAATTATCATTTTTATTCTGAGAAGTTCAGCGTAAAATAAGGATATGTTTTTTTCAAGATTATCATTGTTCCTCATCGATGTATAGATATCCATAATTGAACAGTGCAATGATTCCCCACATACTGGGGATCCAGAATAGGCTAAGACTAGAGCAATCCCTATTGTCCTAAGGAGAGTACTTTTCCCAGACATGTTTGAACCTGTAATAATTAGAATTCTTCCTGAATCCGAAATTGAGATGCTATTATAGACTCTAATCCCCTCGAGAATAAGGGGATGACCTATATTCGCTGATGAGAAAACATTTTTTTCTTCTGTAAAGATAGGAAGAGCCCAGCTAGGATTGTTGTATGCAATAATAGCGAGGCTAGAAAGTGATTCGATCTCACCAATAGTATGCAACCATTTCTTAAGCTCAGGGCCGACCTCTTCTTTCCACTTATCAAGAGAGATTGCACAGTGATAATCCCAAAGGGTGATCGTGTTGACAATAAAATGTATAGAGCTAAGTCTTAGGTTTATGTAATCGACAATATCTTCTAATTTTTTTATATATTGAGATGCTGGTTTATGTTTTACTGAGAGTAAGTTTTCATATAATTCCTGAATATATTCTGATGAAAAATTTTCTTTTTCAATAATTTCAAATAGACCTTGATAAGTTTTTATGATGTCTTTATTGCTGTTAGCTAATTGGAATATTGAGTTAATTTTTTTATTTTGGATTGCAATAAAAAGAAGCTGCAACAAAATTAATATAAATGGAATGAAATAGAGTTTCCACGGTACAAAGAAAGTAAGTACAATAGATAGGATTGTAAAAATTGGTAATATTCTCACAAAGTAAATTACTGCATTTTTATTTATAAGTTTATCTTTATCTTCTGCCCATTTTAATAAATCAGTAGGATCATGAATTTCTTCAGTTACTTTCATTCCCTCTGCTTGAAATCTCTGACGCCAGTTTATTTTCTGAGATAACTCTGTTATTGCTTGTTGCCTTTGAAGAATTTTTTTTGCATTCTTTACAGGTTTAGATAGAAGATTTTTCAGATGTATCCTTCCATAATATGTATTAGTTACATTGGTCCACTGAAATAGTGAGGCATGGCCAAATATATCCAGATCATTAGAAAAGGGATGGTCGGGGTTTATAAAATCTTCCCCATTATCTAGGAATTCTGTCCATTTACTGTTTAATCTATCTATGGAATCAGAATTAATTTTTATTAAAATAGAAGTTATTTTTTGTTTTTCAGAAATATTGTTATGTTTTAGGATTAATATAATAAATATAATTAATGTAATACTAAGCAGGACACTGCCCCAAATAGGATACCCATAAATAATGAGCAAGATGGAACTTCCTGTTCCAATTAGGAACACTGTTAGTCTTAGTCTGCTTATAATAATAAATTTTTTTGTTAGATTATTTAACAGATTAGTAAATTTTAAAATTCGTTTATCATATTCCACTCTGGGATTGTATGAATTACTATTTTTCATGTTATTGTTTTCTCCTGATATTAGTTCTGTTTAAAACAAAAGGATATTTAGAGGTTCACCAATATAATTATTAATTCAGCATTTTTAGCAATTTGCTTATAATGGAAGCAAAGATAAATATTGATGAAAATCCTGTCAAAACATATATCATTTATCAACATGAACAAAACTTTTTGCTCTAAATCTATCAGTATACATCATGAATAATATATTGATATAAATTTGCTATAACAGGTTGACTCTGATATATTTTTCATGTTCATTATTCTTTTTTATTGACAAATAAATTGTAATGATAGTAAGTTTAATTATAGAAATAATATTATCATATTATTTTAACTTTTGTTATTTTGTATTATTTGTAATATGATGTTCTTAAAATATTATTATTTTCAATTCTTAATAGGAAAGCAATAGATCATTTGAATCGTCGCTATCAGAGTCATCAGTTTATTAGATTT
>JAXHTB010000080.1:0-12308 GCA_034190185.1 Spirochaetota bacterium
AGAACAAAAATAAATTCCTATGACATCATTACAGACTGGAAAAGGTCAAAATTTTATCACAGTACATGGACAGGATCAAGATATATCGATTCTGTTAAAGTTATAAAGAATTTATACCAAAAATATGACATAAATTATATAGAGCATAAGGATAGAGCCCTGGAGAAACTCTACCGATCACTCGGGGAGAATTATAATCTGCTGTTAATTGTAGGATTTTCAGAAAACAGAAAGAAGTCATGGGTCAGGGCTATTGACATGAAAGAAAAAGATCTAATCCTGGTTCAGTCGAATATTAAAAGTGACCTTTTAAGCAGCGACCCTATTGTTGATATCAGTGAAAAGATAATATATTTTATGAAAAATGAGCAAAAAATTTCCTTTATAAAAAAATCAGTGGAAATTAAATAATACTTTATCTATAATGTTGAAATATATAAAAATTAAAAATCATAAACTTAAAATTCACCTATATCCTTCATTCACATCGACCTGAGATGCAAAAGAAAACAATAGATCCAAAATGAAAAAACAGACAAAAACAAAAACAGAAGCAAAGAAAAAAACAACAGATACAAAAAAAACTAAAAGTCCTCCAAAGGTTAAAAGCAAAGAGATCAAAGAAAAGGAGGAACTGCTTAAACAATTAAGGGATCTGATCCGGAAGATCGATGCAGAGGGTTTGAGGTTTCTTATTAAACAGGCAAATATATTAGTACACAATGTTAAGGTTAAGGATAAGATAACAGAACAGCAGGAGTCTAAAAAGAAGGGGAATAATAAAACAAAAAAAGCAACATCAGATAAATCCACTATTGAGATCAAAGAAAGCGATGATAGCGATTTTTTTATCTTAATAATAAATAAAGCAAGAAACTTTTTTACTCTTGAAGAGATGAGAAAGATCGTAAAGATATGCCATGCTTCAGAGGAGACCAAGGATGCTTCAGAAAGATTATATAACTGGTTAAAAAATAAAAGAAAGGATGTTCTTATAGATACTGAAATAACTGGCCCTTCTGATCCTGCTCTTGAAACGATCTACAAGCATCTTATCAAGACTTACACCTTAAAAGATAATAAATAACGACATTATTGTTTTATTGCATTGGAATTTTCAAAAATTACATGGACGTGATTTTTGAAAATTTACATAATTATGTAGCAAAATAATCTCCGGATGGTTTATTTTATAATCTTCATAATATATAGTATTCTTTCCGCAGGTTGGTCGTATAGTTCAAAGGCTGTAGTCATTTTGTAACCTTTTTCTTTAGCATGCTTCACAATAACAGGATAACACTTCATGGGTCCAATCATATAAGAAAGCGAATTTTTAATCGGAAATTCCACAACAACACTATCATGTTGTCCAATATGTCCAACCTTATATTTACTTTTTAATTTCGGAACCTTATTTAAGTCATTTTCTTCAATAATAATACCGCAATGACTCCTAAGTTTATCTTCCGGAGTTTCTGCAGGATTATCAAAATAGATACCAAGGGCTCTTGTGGTTTTAATTCCTTCATCCTGTAACGATTTGTACACCTTATCAAACACAGGGCCGGTCTTTTTATAATCGCCAATAAATTCTTCATAAACAAAAGTATAAGGTCCAGTCATTTTTTCAGATGGAACTGGTGTATAAAATATACCCATATAAGATAAAAATCCTGCTATTCCAATAAGTAAAATTATTAAAATAATAATGATAATTTTAATCTTAGACATGGTAATATTCCCTCCTTCTGTTTATTATGCTGTATTTTGTTTTAAACTATGGTGTTATCTGGTTATTAGATATAATAACATAAAACTAATATATTAGCTTTACCATATAATTTAAAAAATATGATACAATTCAATATTAAGAATGTCGGGGCGAGAGGATTTGAACCTCCGACCCCATGACCCCCAGTCATGTGCGCTAACCGGACTGCGCCACGCCCCGATTTTCATAATTTACAACATTATAATAAATGCATTTTAAAGCTGTAAAGTATATTTCTCTATTACTCCTAAAAATCTTATAAGTTGATAATATTTTTTACCATAAAATATTTTTCATGTATAAGTATAGTTGTAGATTTATAAAAATCATTATAATAAATAAAAAAAGGGCTTGAAATAAATTGGAAAAATAATAGTCAAAATTATAAATATAATATAATTTGACATAGTTGCTCATCTTAATCTTACATATAGAGATGCAACCTGTATTATATATATTATTAGGAGGTAAAAATTATGTTAGGTGTTCACAAAGTAAGTATAATAGGATCTGGGCATGTAGGCGAATCCGCTGCATTTATTATGGCAACAAAGGGGATTGCTGATGAAATAGTAATGACCGATGTTGTTGAAAATCTACCTGAGGGAAAAGCTTTGGATATGATGCAGGCAGGTCCTATCCTTGGATATGATACTAAGATTACCGGTGTGTCTAAAGGAGAAATATATAAATCTCTCGAGGGTTCTGACGTTATCATTATGACCGCGGGTTTTCCAAGAAAACCCGGAATGAGCAGAGATGATCTTTTAAGCAAGAATATTCCAATAATGAAGGCTGTTGCAGAAAATGTAAAGAAATATGCACCAGACTCTATTTTTATTATTGTAGCCAATCCACTAGATGCTATGGCATATGCAGCAAGAAAGGTGACTGGATTTGCTGACAATCGTATAATTGGTCAGGCAGGCGCGCTCGATTCTGCAAGATTTTCAGCTTTTCTGGCTATGGAAAAGAATGTTTCTGTAAAAAATATCACTGCGATGACGCTTGGCAGTCATGGTGATGATATGGTACCCCTTAGAGGCAATTCCTCAATTTATGGAGTGCCTGTTAATAAATGCCTAGAAAATGATAAATTAGAGAGCATTATAGACAGAACAAGGATGGGCGGTGGAGAAATTGTAAAACTTCTCGGAACGAGCGCATACTGGGCTCCGGCTGCAGGAGCATGTCGTATGGTAGAGTCTATCCTGAAGGATCAGAAAGAGGTTATCCCGTGTCATGCCTTCCTTCATGGTGAATATGGCATAAATGACTTGCCTGTAGGTGTTCCTGTCAAGCTGGGGAAAGGTGGTGTTGAAGAGATCATTGAGATGGATCTAAACGATGAAGATATGACAGCTTTAAAGAAATCCGGTGATCATGTTAAGGAGATATGTGACAGGGTTGAAGAATTAGGACTCCTAAAATAATTTGATATCAGAGGTTAGTAAAATGGGAACAATTAGGGAAATCGACGCAAAAACCATTGAAGATACAGTATATGAACTGGCCTTAGAAGCTGGATATCAACTACCTAAAGATGTAAAAGATGCATTGGAAGAATGGTCTATAAAGGAAGAGTCACCTATTGGTAAAGGTGTACTGCAGGATATTTTAAAGAATATATCTATAGCCACAGAGGGGGAATTCCCTCTGTGTCAGGATACAGGACTCGCTATTCTTTTTATAGATATTGGACAGGATGTCCATATATATGGAAGCGGACTTACTGAATCAGTAAATAAGGGAATTGAAAGGGCTTATAAGGACGGTTTTCTGCGTAAATCTACATGCCATCCCTTTACACGCGCCAATTATGGTAACAATCTTCCGCCTGTAATTCATACTTCAATAGTACCCGGTGATAAGATAAAGATTATTTTTGACGCAAAGGGCGGAGGCAGTGAAAGTATGAGCAAAGTTGAAATGCTTAAACCTGCTGACGGAAAAGATGGAATGATGAACAAGGTTGTTGAATGGGTAGAATCAGCAGGACCAAATCCATGCCCTCCAATCATTGTTGGTATTGGTCTGGGATCAGACTTTGAGAGATCAGCAATACTGGCAAAAAAAGCTACTATAATGAATATCGGAGAAAGGAATCCTGATAGTGACCTTGCTGAGGTTGAGGAAGAACTACTGCATAGAATAAACAACCTTGGCATAGGCCCTGCTGGGCTTGGAGGAAGATGCACAGCCCTTGATGTTCATGTAATTATGGAACCCTGTCATATAGCCACCTTTCCTATGGCAATAAATATCCAATGCTGGGTTTGCAGGCATAAAGAAGCAATAATATAAAGGAGAGATAAATGGCTGAATATAAAATTAGCACACCATTAAACAATGATGACTTGCAAAATTTGAAAGCTGGAGACCGCGTCTATCTTTCCGGAACCTTATATACAGCAAGAGATGCTGCTCATATGCGTATTATAGCAGCAATAAAAAACGGCGATGAGCTTCCCTTCGATCCAAAAGGTCAGATAATTTACTTTGTGGGACCAACTCCGACACGCCCGGGTAAGGTAATAGGTTCTGCTGGTCCTACAACTAGTTACAGGATGAATCCCTTTACACCTGTATTGATGAAAATGGGGTTAAAGGGAGTTATCGGTAAAGGGAAGATGTCGGATGAGGTAAAAGAATGCTGCAAGACGAATAAAGCCCTTTATTTAACAACTGTTGGCGGGGCTGCCGCACTTGTCGCAAAAAGTATTAAAAAGGCTGAGATTATTGCTTATTCAGAACTGGGCCCAGAGGCAGTACGGGAGATTGTAGTCGAGGATATGCCGCTCTTTGTCTGTTACGATTCTTATGGCGGTGATCTTTATGAATCAGAAAAGGAAAAGTATAGAAGAGATTAATATATTTTATTTAATCTATATGACTATCCATGGTTTGCTCCATAAATTTTCTTCTGTTATATTTTCATCATTGATTTAAACAAAATGAATTGTTATATTGTATATACAATATAACAATTCTGGAGATAAACATCTTAAATCGATGTGGCATTATATGGTAATCAAATTCTTAAAACATAAAGAATTTATAGAAAGATTACAATATTTTAAAATCTAACAAAAAATTGTGATAGATGGCAAATAACTTATGAATTATAAAATATATCTATAATAGTATATCTAGTGAAATTCAGTTTTCAATTTTTCGATGCTGATCATATCCGATTAAATACAATTACTCTAGATTATGGAAAGCAAATAATTTTAATAAGCAGTTTTCAGTTGCTCTATTTATAAATACTGTTTATCAGAAAGGAAGGCGCCTTTATGAATATTTTAGCTGATTTAAAAAATATCATCTCAAGAATTTTTTTCATTCAATGGTTATCAATTATTATAACTGGAATTATATTTCTTAGTTTAAATTGCATGTCACTAGAGGAACGAGAAGCGATATATGGAAGTAATACTCCAATTATTGAAGCGACATTTGCCAAGAATAAGATTATAAGCGGAGATACATGGAAAATATATATAAATGCTTCTGACCAGGATGGTGACATGAAAGCGCTTGCCTGCAATATATATCAGGATGGAATTTATACGCATCCTCTTGATATAATTAAAATCAAAGAAGATCAAAAGAAAAAACTATCTGGTTATATATATCTTGCTACAGAAGCATTCCAGAACCTATGGGGTGTTAATGTAGAACTACACCTTAATATATTTGACTATGCCGGTCACTGGAGTGATACTACAATTATTAAAATGAAATTTGGTTCCAGAAAGTCAAAAAAAGAGGCAGATAAAAATCTTTTTACAGAAAGGTCATTAGGAGCTATCTTGATCAAATTAGTAAATCCATCAGTTTATGATGCGGGACGTAGTTAATACAAATTATGTTACCTTATATCCTAAGATCAAGATCTTTAATATCAATAGCAAACCTTAAAACAATTACTTTATATTAAAGACAGAAATCAATGGGGAGGGACTAGGTTATTAAAAACTAACTGTAATAAATTAGGTGCTAAGGTTATATACTATCTATCGCAATTAACAGATAGGAAATCTAAAAAGGTTTCTGAAATCGGGGAAAGCGCTTTACCATTGCGCGTGACTATGAAAAAATCCCTTTTCATATCTATGCCCTTAATCTCTATTATCTTAAAATCGTTATTATTCGACATAGAATTGGCAGCTCTTCTGGATACTATAGAAAGACCAACACCATTTCTAACTCCCTGAATTACCGATAATGTACTCCCCATAACCGCTACTATACTAAAATTAGAAACATCAATACCGAAATATTTTAATTTTTTTTCAATCATTATCCAAGTGCCACTACCTTTTTCTCGCGCAATAAATGGAATATCGATCAATTCTTCTGGTTCAATTGATTCAATATCATACCAGGATAATGAAAGCGGCGATATAAGCACAAGTTCATCCTCAAGAAATTTATGATAGCTTAATTTTGCATTTTCTATCTTTGCGCCAACAATACCTATCTCAATTTTATCATCCAGTAAGTTAGATATTATCTCCTTTGTGTCACTGATATTAAGATTTACAATAATACCAGGATAATCATCCCTAAAATCCTTTAATAATGAAGGAAGAATATATTCTCCTGGAATAGTACTTGCCCCAAGTTCAAGCGTCCCTTCCATCCTACCCTTATATCTTTTCAGATTCTCTTCTATCTCTTTCTTAAGAAGCATTATCTTTTTAGTATACTTATAAAGCAATACTCCAGCTTGAGTTGCAGTTATTGTTCTATCCCGTCTGTCCAACAGTTTGCATTCAAAATAATCTTCTAAGGATTTAATATGTTCTGTAAGAGTCGGTTGTGAAAGATGAACCATTTCAGCCGCTTTTGTAAAGCTTCCTAATTCAACTATCATACAGAAGCTTTCCAACTGTCTTAAATTCATTTTTTTTCACCATTATTTAATAAAAACTTTTCCTTGATGATGTGCGGTTATTTCACCGATTATAGCAGCCTCTGTTACTGATCTTTCTTTAAGCAATGCAAGCAAATCATAAGCTCTTTCCGCTGGTGTTGATAACAACAACCCACCTGAAGTCTGAGGATCGAAGAGAATATCTTGAATGTAAGGAGATACTATAGGATCAATCTCGATAGAGCTCGAACAATATTCACGGTTTCTGCTGGTTCCTCCAGGGACCATTCCCTTTCTTGCTAGATCCTCTGTTTCTGGAAAGTATGGTGTTGAAGAGGAATATATTATCATGCCGATGCCGCTGTTTTGAATCATCTCACAAGCATGACCTAATAGTCCAAAACCAGTTACATCTGTACATGCATTAACTCCAATCTCTTGAGCCGCCTCAGACGCTTCTCTGTTAAGGGTTGTCATTGAATTTATTACTCTTGAAATAGTTTCCTCAGATGCCATCTCACCTTTAATCGCTGTATTGATAATCCCAGTACCAAGTGGTTTAGTAAGGATCAGAAAATCTCCAATTTTTGCACCGATATTGGTTAATACCTTATCAGGTTTTATAGTGCCTGTAATTGATAATCCATATTTTATTTCATTATCATCAACTGAATGCCCACCCACCAAAGTAACCCCTGCCTCCTTCATTTTATCAAGACCGCCCTTTAATATCTCTCTTAGTACACATGCATCCATTTTTTTGATTGGGAAACAGACTATATTCATAGCGGTTAGTGGCTTTCCTCCCATTGCATAAACATCAGAAAGAGCGTTTACTGCTGCTATCTGCCCAAAGGAAAATGGATCATCTACAATTGGTGTAAAAAAATCTAATGTTTGGATGAGTGCAAGATCATCAGAAAGCTTATATACTCCAGCATCATCAACACTTTGCATACCTACAATCAGATTTGGATCATGAACTATAGGCAATCCACATAAAACCTTATCCAGGTCCCCTGGCCCTAGTTTTGAAGCTCAACCAGCACCCCTTACAGATTCAGTGAGACGAGGATTCTTTTCTATTTCCATATATTTTCCCTATTTTATAACATTATTTTCCAAAATCAGTTCCACTCCCTTAATCCCCTAAAGAGGGAATAGGGGGATAAAATTCCGATGCAGTAAAATAGATCTACAAGGAATTCTTTTTATCCTTTTAGTTTATTAACGACCTTAACAGAAAATATATTATGCAGCTATACTATTCCAATATTAAACAACCCAATTTTTATTGTTTAATTTCATTCAATGCTAAAGGTATACTTTTTATAATTTCCCAAATCTGAGTAGCAGGATTTGGCTTAGCAATTTGTCCAGCAAAGCGATTTGTAATTACTGAAGAAACAGCAGCATCCTCTAGTGTCATCCCCTTGTTGATAAATGCCGCAATCATACCTGTAATAGTATCGCCAGTTCCACCAATGGGTTCCAACTCAGGCACACTAGGTTGACTCACCTCTTTTAATATCTCACCATCTTTACAAATATAATCTGTAGTCCCCTTGATACACATAAATTTTGCTGCATTATTGCCATCATACGCCATCTTAATCAATTCCTTTGCCTTTTCTTCCATATGTATAATAAAACCCCTTGTATAAAAAGGATGAGGCGCTTCATTATCTGCCAGAAAGGCCAATTCACCGAGGTCTGGGGTAAACATATCATAATAACCAGCAAAACCAGCCATCTTAGCAACATACATATAACCTGCATCAGCAATCAGTACAGGTTTTTCTTTCATAGTTTTTATCGCATTTAATACTTCATTATGATAATTTAAATTAGGCATAATATAGTGAAATACAGCAATTTTAACACCCATTTGAGGAATTTTGTCTCTTAAATAATGATATAATGGTTCGCTTCCGTTTCCTCTTCCTATATCGCCTGAGACAACACAGTAAGGTGATTCCAAATCATACATATTACAGACAGCGCAGCAGGATGCCATCATTGCAGCGCTTCCTCTATTAATTGGGAAAGACATATCTCCTATAATAATATTATCATCTGAAAGTCTAGCCTTCCCTGCATGTAAATTCAATTCTTTTATTGGAAGAGTCCCTGCTAGGAGCAACATATCAACTACCTTCTTTATATTTTTTTGCTTCTTCAAATGCTATTTCAAGAGCATAAGCACATACAGTATGTCCCACATCCCGTGGACGAGGCGTATCGTACAGAGTCTTCCACATCATTTCACTTGCGATATAAGGAACATCAGGACATCCACCTCCTGATATATTTACAATCTCGCCAGTCTTTTTATCGAATGTAAGTTTCATATTAGCTGCTCTTATCATATACCACTTTCCAAAGTCTGTTTTCTTCACAATTTCCACAGGTTTAAGGGTATCATCAGAAATTGGAATTACATCAATGGGATTATCACCTGCTTCTCTTAATATTCTTTCTATTCCTAGTTGCTCCATTAGATTGAACTCAATAGACAAATCGCATCCTTTTCTTAAATGATAGGGAGGAGCTACCATCCTAACTCTATATCCGGCCTTAATAAGTGAAGTTTCAGCACGGATCGCCTCAGATGTTTCCTCAAAAAGGATCAATCCTCTATCTACATCTGTTTCTTTTTTAATATTGCCAATAAATCTGTTAATAAAATACAAAATTTTTTCTTTCATAATATCTATTTATTATTTAAGCAGTCTTAATCATAAATCGATCCAATAAATTGATGATGTCATTCCTGCAATTGCAGGAATGACAAGAAGACTTCTAAAAATCTATAATTTATAAAAGATAATTATAATTTACGATATTTCCAATTATAACTCTTTTAGCTTATAATAAACATTAGTAATTTATAAATTCGAAATTCAATAAATCAAAACATTGCCACATTTTGTCTCGATTACTGTATATTTGACTTATGCTTTTTTTACAAGGATTTTTATTAAATCTCCTTCCTCATCTACCTGTAAAACCTCATTTCCTTCAGAAATAACAAACCTCTGAATATTTTCTTTAGAAGGATGATAGTCCACTGTAACCTCAAGTATCTGCCCTGAACTCATATCCTGCAGAGCCTTTTTAATCTTTATAACAGGCATGGGACAAACCTCGCCACAAGCATCAACCATTAAATCAGCCATTATAGTACCTCCTTTAAGTAAAAATGATTTTAACTAAGGGCCCAATAAGCTTATGAAATAATATTGCTCCAATTATAAAACCGAATAAATATACTATTGCACTTTTCGATCCTTCAGCAGCCATTACATGTTGTCTAAAGGGACACCCGCCAGCCATTACTGAAAAGAAACCAACACCTAAACCACCTATTAGAACCAGGATAATATGAGAAACCACACTGGGCGACCAAGTTATAGGGTCTCCTGGTACAGGAAGCATAAAGCTTGGGACAATATTTATTCCCATAGCAGCCCATTTACTAGTAAAAACCGCTCCGCCATTAATAAACCATGGAAATGTCTTAATGGCTAATGATGTAAAATGGAATATTCCGAATCCTACCAGTGCAGAAATTATAAATGCAAAAAGACCTTTAATAAGGTAAGTATCTCTTATCAATATCCAATCCCTTATTCCTCCAACGAAACATAACCTGGCCCTTTGACCTAGATATCCTAATATTACCCCAATACAAATACTTGTTATTACTGGTAATAAATCCATTATTTCCTCCTATGTAATCTTCCTAATAACTTTACAACCTATAGCCACACCTGCAGCTATTGTTAGTAAACCTATCATTGCAGTAAAATCAAGATATGCTGTTTTTAAGGCTGTCCTAATGGGGCATCCTCCCATTAAAAGGGCTGATACCATCACTCCCAATCCCCAAAAGAACTCAGCCCAAGGTTTTTGCCAAGTCACTCTCATAGTTTTCCATCTAAACTCACCATTAATTTTTGCAGCTATTCCTGCTCCTAATAGAACTCCAATTATTGTAAGAAGTGGAATATTATAGGAAACAGGCGCACCAGGAATTACCAACTTCCCTTCTACTAATCCATAGATAGGATATATATGAGCTGCAATCCAGTTCACCAAATCCCTCATATGACAGGCAATACATAGACCATAAGCGGGTGGTGGAATAATATTAAAAAAAGCCTGTGCTAAGGCTGCCAGAAATCCAACTATTGCTCCTGCAACTACTGCTGTTACTTTCATTGGATTATCCTCCTTTTTGTTATGTTATTTTATCTAAAGATTATCAAATAAAAGTAAATTGAATACGCTTCATACAAATCTTTTTTTCCAAAATCGAAAAGAAAGGTTAAATCAGATGAGTGTGATCAAAATCTATAGAAAAACTCAATAATCAGATATCATTCCTGCGAATACAGGGATCTACTTACGTTATCTATTGACATTACCAAGCCTTTTATGAGATTCCTGCATCCATAGGAATGATATAGTGGGAGACCCCTATGCCTCATAACCCACAGATATTGACCATTTTCAATTTTCATGTCGCCATTCTCATAGACACATCCAATATGTCAAATCAAATTTTCCTATATGCATCTTTTTATAATCTACTAAAAATCAGAAGGTGAGATAAATGATAATTTGTAAGAAAAAAAATAAAAATGCTTGCATAAGAAACTATCATTCTTGATACTTGATGATACAATTATAATGATAATAGCATATTGCAACCTCAATATCATGAATAGTGATACGTTACAGCTGAAATTACAGGAGTTGTTCATGTTTAGAATTTGTAAATTTATTATAATGCTTTTTCTTCTTACTGGCATATCTTCTTATGCATTGCCTATGAAGGACACTGATACTGAAAAAATGGAAAGCAGATCAGAAGAATCCGATACTACATCGAAAAATCAGGATTTAGATAATATAACATTGCCGACTATTACAGTAGTCGGGAAGCGTACTATAAGTGCTGCATCAGATAATACTGTCCGAAGTCGCGATTTTATGAATTATCCAAGACGTACGGCATCAGACCTTATGCGTTTTGTTCCAGGACTTTATATTACTCAACACACAGGGGGCGCTAAGGCGCATCAGATATTTTTACGTGGATTTGATGCAGAACATGGTCAGGACATTGCAGCCTTCCTAGATGGCATACCAATTAATGAATCTTCTCATGTACATGGACAGGGTTATCTTGATCTACATTTCCTTATTCCTGAGAGTATTCAGAAAATATGGATAATGAAGGGACCCTACGATCCTCGATATGGCAATTATGCCAATGCAGGTGTTATCGATTTCATTCCTTACAAAAAGCGAAGCTTTAACTACTCCGCTGATCTTGGCGGTGGCAGTAAAAAAACAGCAGAAATGATTTTTCAATCCTCTCAAGATATTTACGAAATGAACAACTATCTTGTTTTAGAAGGCGATCGGACCGATGGTTATACAAACCCAGGGGAACTTAGAGCAGGAAGATGTTTTATCAACCATACTATTCCATTAACTAATAGTTCCGAGATGCGCTTCCTTTATGCAGGTTATAGTGTTCGTTCAAAGGCTGCTGATATCCTTCCAAAGCAATACATAGATTCTGACTTGATTTCACGCTTTAATGCACTCGACAACTCAAATAAGGTCAATGTTGACCGT
>JAXHTB010000081.1:0-12217 GCA_034190185.1 Spirochaetota bacterium
TAAAATTTAATACTAAAATATATGTAAATTATATTATTTTATTTGTAATTTTACTAAAAGATTATATCTTTCAAATAAGAGCAAAAAAATAATCATATAGCTAAGTAGTTACGATACAACTTTTAATACTCTTCTGCTGGAATTTTTTATAAAATTTCAATAAACTTTATAATACCCAATACCCATAGGAATACAATTATACAAGATATTGAGATAAGAAAAGTCTTATCTACCTTAGTAAAATCCTTAAAAAGTTTAGACATAAACTATCCCTCCTTAAATTAAGTTAATTCATAATTATATTCAATATTATTTCAAATCCGAAATTTTATCAGGTAATTTACCAAGGAATTCAGAATCAATAGTGTATACTATCTGTTTGCTTTCTAATTTAGCATAAAGTAATTTATTTCCAGATAGGCCCTCACCAATAACTATAGAATCTATTTTGACATTCTTTTTATCCCATAAAGTAATGTGCACCTTTGGTTTTTCGAAAACTGTATTAGCTGGCAACTTTTTTGAACTATCTGATAAAATCTCTTTAAATTTTAAAAGTTTTAAATCCCATAACAGGGACACAACTGCAGTTTTATATAATTTTACCTTTTCAGGTTTTTCTGCTACCCAGTCCTCTTTAGTAAGGTTTATAGATATTGTTTTGTCTGGATAATTCAACAGGACTCTTCCTATATCCTCATTTTTAAATTCAAGAATAGCCTTATCCCTGATTTCAAAGGGAGTTTTTATAATATCTTTTAAAATTGCGCTGGATATCTTATAAACTGTATTTCTAGTGCTTGACTTTGCATATAAGAATCTCTTCTCCTTAGGTACTCTGCTAACAAGTAAACTAATTGATTTATCACTACCTTCCTCTAAAAGATTTATCTTTATTATTGGATTATTAAGATTATATATATTTAAACCTTTAGGTTTATCTGTTACAATACTAGTTGCTTCCAAATCCAATACTGCCCAGAGAAGATCGCTGATTACAAATTCATCCGCTTTAATTCTTTGAGGATCTGTTATATCCCACTGGTTTTTCCCAGTATTTTTTATAATAATTTTTTCCTTAGGATAATGAAGCTCAACCCTAAGTATCTTGTCCTTGTTGAATTCAATTACACTCTTATCTCGCAAGTCGAATTCTGTATTTGGATAGAACCTGACTGAATCCTGCGGTATAAGAAAGACATTCTTTTTCTGTTTCCATTTTGCATAGTACCCCTTTCGTATTTTATCTCCTTTCCCAATGAGAAGTGTCTTAAGAGGTTTGTCAACTTCTGTAAAAAAGGTAATCTCCATCCTTGTGTTTTGAAGACCAAATCTGGATAAATTTTTCGGTTGTTCTTCAACAAATTCCTCAACTTTTGAATTAATAAGATTATATAACATCCTCCTTATTGTAACACCATCAGCCTTTGCTTTTATTGGTTCAATTATTTGCCAGTCCTGTTTATCATCAAGTCGCAAATCAGCTATCTTACCTTCATATTTAATAAAAAGCTGCTTTATATCCTCAATCTTAATATTAAATAGTTTCTTTTCTCTAAAAAAATTTATATCTTTATTAAACTCATCCTTTAGTCCTGAATGTGTTATCATTACTGTTTGAGAGTTCCCTTTTTTAAGGTATATGTAGTATTTAGTAGGATTTTTTGCACCGAGAAGGATCGATTCCATTGGAGGCTGCCCCTTCTCTTTTACTGTAATCTCTAATGGGGCTTCTTTAAGTCCATAAGCTGATAGATCATCAGGTTTTTCATTTACTACACGTTCGATCTCAGCTTTTTGTAAAACATGCAGGATATTTGTTATAGCAGTATTATCACCTTTTGCTACAATGTATTCCTTAATCATCCACCGGTTTTGCTCTTTGGAAAATACTATTTTTTTCCCATCTTTCTTAAATATAAGTTTTTCAACATTGTCAGGTTTAAATATTATTATTTTTTTAGCATTCTCTTCAACTTCTTTTTTCTCAGCGTTTTTTTTATCTTCGTATAAGAAAAAATACAAACCGAGAGCAACTAATACAAGTGTAAGGATACTCAGCTTCTTGAAGTTCACTTCTTCCACCTTCTATAACTTAACACTCCAATACCCAAAAGCAGGATAAGGGCAGGAATTAATATTACTGGTATATAGAATATAACTTTACCCATAGTTTTGGAAAGGGTTACTGGATTATAGTCAGTATCCTTTGGCCGGATTGAAATTAAATCTTCTTCTTCTGCTAACCAGTTTACAGCATTAAGAAAGAGATCTCTATTACCAAGCACATCAAGATATGTATTATTGGCAAAGTCAGAGTCTCCAAATGCTAGGATTCTACATTTTTGAGTTTTGCCCTTTTGGGGTTCTTTGACATCAGCATTAAGGGTAGCAGTAACAGCAATGGTAAGAGGGCCTTTTATATCTTTATTAGCATTAAAAACTGCCTCGCCCTTATCCACCATTCTTCTGTTTGTTTCTCCCCAGCTTGATTCATTTGTATTTGCTAACGATTCGACAGTAGCAGGCCCCTTTGCCTTCTTGTTGATATAGATTGAACGGCTGAAGGGGAAAAATGTAGTTACATTGAAATTTCTAGTAATTTTATGTGGCTCATACTTAATAACAACTGGCATAAGGTAGTCGCCGCCATAAAGCTGACTCATTTTATCTATTATAATATCATTTCTCATGAAAATATTATATTCTTTTAGAAACGAAACTAATCTTGGTACTGTAAAAGGATCAATCTGAAATAGTATGTTTCCACCCTTACTGATATATTTTCTTACAAGATTGAATTCCTTTTTTAACATATCCATCTTTGGACCACTAATAATTACAACTGATGCATCCTGTGGAATATTTTTTGACTGTAGAAGCACTAACTCTTTTACATTATAATTCTGTCCTTCCAACGCCTTTCTAGCATGAGAATAACCTTCTTTTGTAACTTTCTGAATATCACTTTCACCATGACCTTTAAGAAAATAGATTGTCTTTTTCTCAGTTCTAATTACCTTGAGAATAGCATTTGTTATCTTTTCTTCTCTTGCCCAGGATACACTTGTTTCATTCAAGCCTGACTCAAAAATGGTTGTGCCATAATCAGATATATCATATTTCCTGGCTATTGTGGGATTTCTATCAGGATCTATGAATTTATAGCTAAATTTTGAATTTCTATATCTGTATTGTTTAAAGAGTATTTCCAATTCTGTCTGACTTCCGGAATTCTCCTGATAAAAAGCAGTTGCTTTAACATCTTTATCCACAGATTTTAATACCTTTATTGTTTCATCAGAAAGGCTGTGCCTCTTGGCACTTGTCAGATCGTATCTCAGGTGATGATTTGCAGTAATTGCTCCAATAAGAACAACTATTCCTAATACAACAATTATCATAATCAGCATATGAATGCCGTATTTAGCAGACCTCTTTGAAAATATGGACTTTAATATTTCAATGATGGAGAATTTATTTGGGGTTGTTTCTTTATTGTTCATATTAACTTCTCCATTTTAAAGATTCCAGAGATTTTAAAGTTAAAAATAGAAAAAAGAATGTAAAAAGTAGATAAAAAACTATATCATTTGTATCAAGAACACCCCTTGAGAACTCCTGATAATGTTCAATTATTGAAAGATGAACTAGCACCTTTCCTAACAGAGGTCCTGCAAAATTAGCTGCCCACTGAATTATCCAAAAAAGAAGCAATGCTCCAAATGTTACAACTGCTGCAATAATCTGATTTTCAGTTAATGTAGATATGAAGATACCAAGAGAAATGAAAGAAGCGCCAAGAAGGATAAGTCCAAGATATCCTGAAATAATAGGCCCAATTTCTGGTTTGCCCAAGGAATACAGTATTATCTGATAAATTATAGTAGGTACCAGCATTGTTAGAAAGGTAACAAAACTAGCTCCGAATTTACCCAATATTATCTCAATATCCCTTACAGGGAAAGTCATAAGAAGCTCAATTGTACCCGATTTTTTCTCTTCCGAAAACAGCCTCATTGTAAGAAACGGCGTCATGAACAATATTACAATGCTTAATGTTGAGAATGTGGGACCAACTACTTCCTCTGTGATATTCAATGCAGATTGCATATATGGATTATTCATAGACTGCACGCTCATAACTCCAAAAAGCGCAAAAAAACTATAAAAGAAATAACCGGATATTACTGAGAATACAGTTATTACCATGTATGCTATTGGAGATGTAAAATATGATTTTAATTCCCTCTTTAATATAGCATAAAAATTTATCATCCTTATACCTTTTCTTTATTAACAAGTTTTATGAAAATATCCTCCAGACTCATATCTATCATATTCATCTGTGTCATAATCCAATTATTCTTTGAAATATTTGTTGATATTTCTCTTCGAATATCCTTTTCTATTACAGTATCAAGCTGATATGTTGCTAAATTCTCTGATTTTACTTCCTTCTTCTCAACATTTTTTACACCGTCCATAGATCCTAATTCTTTGAGAATATCATCAGAAGGCCCTTCAATCTCAACGATTATCTTCCTGACATTCTGAAGTACTGCTGTTAGATTCTCCGGTGTATCCATAGCCACGATCTTGCCTTCGTTAATGATAATTACACGTTGACAAGTCGCGCTTACCTCTGGAAGTATATGCGAACTCAGTATTATAGTCCTTTCGCCAGTTAAATTTTTAATCAGACTTCTTATATCATGAATTTGTCTTGGATCAAGACCTATTGTAGGTTCATCAAGAATAAGAATATCGGGATCATGCACAAGAGCCTGAGATATCCCAACCCTTTGCCTGTAACCCTTTGAAAGATTCTTGATTAACTTGTGGGAAACTTCTTCTATCCCGCATTCATTCATTACCTTATTTACTTTTGCCTTCCTCTCTCTTGAATCTATTCCCCTAATCTCAGCAATAAAGTTTAAATATGAAGTTACAGTCATATCCTTATATAATGGGACGTTTTCGGGTTGATATCCAATTCTTTTCCTAACTTCAAGAGATTCTTCAAATACATCAAAACCAGCGACCTTTGCAGATCCACTTGTTGCTGGCATAAAACAGCTTATAATTCTCATTGTTGTAGTTTTACCAGCTCCGTTAGGTCCAAGGAATCCAAGAATCTCTCCTTTCTCAACTGTAAAACTCACACCATCAACAGCACGAACATTTCCATAATACTTCTTAAGATTTTCTATTTGTATCATCGATATTTCTCTTAAATAATTATGAAATTATACTCAAAAGTTATAAATAACTTGAATATCTATAGCTTTGTAATTTGTTTATAAGGAGATTACCAGAATAAATTTATGACATAATAGGAATTTAGTACCTATTGTCAAGAATTTTCTATAAAAGAAAATTTTTGCTGTATGATGAATCTGAAACAATAATAATAGTAGAGAAGCAAGGGCATCTTAAGTAGCAAAAACATTCACTGTGAATTATGAATATCAAAGTAAAATTAGATAAACATCTCCGAGTATACACTCATAATTGTATAAACCGCAGTTAACTTAACTATTATGAAGCTTCACACTTTACTAAAATATAGCTGAGAATATATCGATTAATGTGTCAACAAAATTTTCTAATATTTTCCCTCATCAAGGTTAATCTTAAAACCGCACCTTTAATATTTCTAAAAACAGTCATTCCAGCAATCATCTGAAAGAAATGATTGCTTTTAGATGCCATACTTAATTGTTGGCGCATGTTATTAATATTATTTATAAAACAATCTCTTTAATCCACAAGACAACATTTTTTACAGCTAGCGGTTAAAGGAAAAAATCTATATTAAAATACGTTAAATCCATATAAAAATCATCCATCCGTAACTAATCTCTTTCCGACCAACCCTACCTTATGGACAGAAAGCTATAAATATCTCATTGACATAAATATAATGCAACTATATATTATTGTAGTTATCGCCTATTACAGTTTTCTTAATATTGAAATGTTATTAAGATTATATCTTGATAACAATTATAAAAATCAGGATAGAAATACAGAACCACTATTATTATATACTAATTTTTATATAGAATTTTTTAGTATTGCATATATCAAAAAACCATCAAAGTAACGACTAAAATATGAAAACTACCTATGCTGTTACAAAACACAGAATATTGAGGATCGTATTTATACTGACAGGATCGTTTTTTTTAAGCTGTGTTTCACTTATCCTTTTTTATTCCCTTTTTCTGCTTTTGCCCTCATTATTTATAAATGCAGGAATAATTGGAGTTGCGCCTTTGCTGCTTCTATTTATATGTTCTTTGCTTGTGCCTGTTGCTATGCTTTCATACTACTTCCCTTTTGCTGGAGACAGATTCTTTAACTCAATTATTACACCACCCTGCTCTTCAAAAGACATTAAGTCCGCTCTTGAGCTTGAAAGCAATCGTAGCTATCCAAAAGCAGCGATTGAGGACAGGAGTAAGATTACATCATACCTTTCTGAAAGATATAGCAATAAGATTTTTAACTGTATCATACCGGGAGAAAAGATATTAAAAAAAATATTTCCGAACATTAAACGAATTATTGCATTATGTATAATTATTATCATATCTATTATCCTTACAATTGTAAAGATCGATCTTGTAAAAGATGTTATAACTGCTTTGCAAACAGGCCTGCCTGCGGAATTGATTGCTCTTGATCCACCCATAAGCTTCGAAAAGCTTGAGGCTGTTATAATCCCTCCGGCTTATATTGAATCAGGTTTACCTAAGGTTACCAACCTAATTAAGACTAATAAGATTATGGTGATGCAGGGCTCAACTGTAATACTAAAAGGAAAATTAAAAAATATTACCACTGGCAAGCTTATTCTTTCATCTGATAAGGGTGTCGAGTATTTTCCTATTTCAATAATGAAGAACGGCATGTTTGATGTATCATTTCTTGCTCCAATGAAGGGAGCTTTTGCGATGGAATTCGCTTTTATTAAAGAAATTAATGATAGAACCACAGGCAAAAGCAGGGTATTCTCAATAAAAGCAATACCTGATATGCCGCCTGTTATAACAATACATTCACCACCCATGGAGCATAACATAGTATTTGGAAATTCATTTGGTATATCATTTTCAGCTTCAGATGATTATGGAATCCTTGAGATTACACTCTATCACAGGGACCCTGAATATGGAGAAGAATATCATAAAGAGCTTATTGCCAGATTTCCCAAAGAGCCTAAAATTAATTACGATTCGACTTATATGTGGAATCCTGTTTTGCGTGAAGGTAAAAAGATTAGCGAACTCCTTTATCATCCAGGAACAAAGATGCTTGAATATTTCATTGAGGTCAAAGATATAAATATATTCTCCTCAAGCGGCGTTGCAAGGAGCGATATAAGGCATCTGTATTTTACAGATATATTTACAGAACTAAATGACGCCCTGAATATAATCCGTAGCCTGATAAAAGATGGGAAAATGCTTATGCAGTCCCCAGTAGATAAAGATGAAATAGATAAATACGACAAAAAGCTTAATAAAGCTGTAAAGGCCTTTAGTAATGATCTTCGTGAAATAATGCCAGGGAGTACAATCATTCAAAAAACCAATAAAATGATAAATACATTAAAGATATATAATCCTCCAAAGATCAAGGAAGAACTACAAAAATATATCTCATTTCTTGAAAGATATCTTGTCTTTCTGAATCTTCTTATTCAGGCAGAAAGCTCAGAGATACTGAGTCATGAAAACGCAAAGATGAATGAGACAATGAGTGAACAGAATCTAAAAAGATCAATGAATAAAATCGATCCTATTGCAAAACTTCTTCATGATAATTTCAAAAATGAACTTGAGGAGATCCAGAAACTTATCGAAAAGGGAGATTTGTTAGCTGCAAAGGCCAAAATGCAGGAGCTAATAAAAAAGTTGCAGAAACAAATTTCAGAAAAGATATTTAAATCCTCTTCTAAAGCAAACAAGATATCTGATGAAATAAATAAAAAACTCGATTTGATGAAAAAAAAATCTGAAGAGCTGATCAAAGATCAGAAAACGAATTTAAAATTAACAGACATGAAGAAATTTAAAAAGGCACAAGGGAAACAGAAGGAGATAAATACAGGACTAAAAGAACTCAATGATATAACAAGAAACTTAAGTTCAGAATACCCATTTGTTCTTAGTTCTCTAAATTCATATGCAAGAACAGCCAGACTATACGGAGAAAGGGCAATGCAAACACTGGAACCTTCAAAGTTATATCAATCTTCTATATATCAGAAACAGGTTATTTCATACCTTAACGCATTGTTAGAATCCTTATCAAAACAGAAGGAGCTTCTTCAGCAGCTTAAAAAAGGAAACTTTGAAAGCTTAATGCCAAAAAATTTCTCTAATAGATATGTATTTATTCCCAAGGAAGCAGTGTACACCATCCCAATTGACTATAAAAATAAAATAATTGAAATGAGCAGAGAGAGAAGCAAAAATACAAAGGTTAAAGAAGCATTCTGGAGAGATATTCTTGAATAAAATATGGAGGAATAATGGAAGAAATACTGAATAAATTAAAAAAGGACTTCAACAGGGCAGCAGATGAAGTAAGCAAGGTTATTGTTGGACAGAAGGATGTAATAAAGCTTATCAATACTGCAATACTTGCCAGAGGACATACACTTATCACTGGCGCTCCTGGTCTTGCTAAAACTCTTGCAGTAAAAGCGATTGCCAGGGTACTAGGCATTGAAAACTCAAGGATCCAGTTTACTCCTGACCTTCTGCCAGGTGACATTGTTGGAGTAGAAATACTCGATATAGATGACTCTGGGAAAAAGAGCTTTAGATATATTAAGGGCCCAATATTTACAAACGTTCTTCTTGCTGATGAAATCAACAGAACAACTCCCAGAACACAAAGCGCCCTTCTTGAAGCAATGCAAGAAAAAAATGTAACCCTTGGCGGAGAACTATACGAACTCGATGAACCCTTTATCGTTTTTGCTACCCGTAATCCAATAGATTATGAGGGTGTTTATCCATTGCCAGAAGCACAGCTCGACAGATTTATTATGGAAATTATAGTTGATTACCCAGACATTGAGGATGAGATAATTATTGCTTCAAAAGATCATTCAAAAGCGATAGATGAAGTCGATAGGATGATACTGAAAGATGATCTGCTGAAATACCAATCCCTTGTTGATGATGTCCCTGTTCCAGAGTCTGTAATGTCTAACGCTGTGTCTCTTGTGCGGAAAACCAGACCGGATGATCCTTCTTCTCCTTCTGAAGTGCGCGAATTCCTTGAGTGGGGAGCAGGTCCAAGGGCAACCTATCATCTAATACATGCCTCCAGAGCCTATTCTCTTTTATATGGCAATGGTGTGGTTACAGAAGGCGATATTAAGGCAGTTTTTGCAAATGTTATGAGACACCGCATAATACCTTCTGCAATATTCAACAGGACAGGCAGGGATATTGATGAACTTATCTCAAAAATCACAACTAATAAATAATATCACTCGTTTCGGGCTGGATTCGCGAATTGGAAAGGCTCTGCTTTCAGTTAAAGGCACAAGTCATAGAATGGGTGAAAGGATCTCTATTAAACCCGGACACAGTCCTGTTATCATGGACTTTAGGCATTATCAGAAAGGAGATCCCATAAAGGACATCGACTGGAAGCTCTCTGCAAGGACAGAAAGAGTATTCCTAAAAATTCGCGAGGGATACAGGCAAACAAATTTTACAATCGCAATTGATGGCTCCGAATCTATGAAAACATCCTATAATAATGCTCCGTCAAAATTCATTACTGCGCTTACAATAGCATATATTGCAGGACGTGTGGCTCTTAAAAGCAACGATAGGTTATATATCTCATGGCATGGTGAAAATATTCGCATAGATAATGAATATTCACTAATCGATACGCTATATGATATCGAATTCGAAAAGAGGATTGATGATTTCTGGCAAAGCAGTTTTGAATCTTCAGCTAACCTTTTTATAATAAGCGACTTTTTAGTTGAATCAAAAATACTTACACATTTTTTAAAAGAACTATCACACATCACAAAAAATCTTTTTCTCCTTACTATACACGATCCTTACGAAGAAAACTTCAATTTCCAGGGACGCTATCGATTCCTTGATCCTGAGTCAGAAGCCTCCCTACTTGCAGAGTCAAGGGATATAAGCGCAAAATATCATCACCTATACAACGAGCATTATAAAAAAGTTTCCGGAACAGGCCGATCTTTTGGCGCTAAGATCGGCAGGGTCTCCACAGAAGAAGATCCATACCATGCATTTGTTAAGGCGGTATCATGAATGTAATAATAATTATTACCGCGCTTATTGCATTACCACTGGTTTTGCTTACTATGTACTCAAAAACAGCAAGGGGCATAATGCTAAAGCTGGGTTCATATTTTATTATAAAAAAATTTTTAACGGATCATCTTAAGGTCAGGAGCCTGAAAAAAATATTGCTGCTTATTCTTAGATTATGCTTTGTTGGACTGATATGCCTTTTGATCTTCGATCCGTCAGATATTGAAGAACCCAATAGAAATGCTATTTTTCATAAATCTGATATAGCAGCAGGAACTGAAGAAGATGCAAAGAGATACCCGCTTAAACTTATATTGCCTGCTAAGATAAAGGACAGGTTTGATGAGGATATCTATTTTATTGAATCCTTTGTAAAAAATCAATCCTCAACAAAACAAGGTGTTACAGTGATCTATAATCCAACTGAAAAAATAATTAATTCAGTTAAACATGATATTATTATATTTCCATCAATAAAACAGAACAGGAATGTTTTTGGGAAATGGTTCGAAACAATTGAATTGGGAAAGTTAAGAAAAGAAAGTTCAAAAATTGCTCATACTGAATTATCTGCAAGACAATATTTCCCTCTTATAATAATTGATAAAAAAGGTGTTAAAAAGTATGCAGAGCTTGAAAATGGTTCAGTCATTGCTGTATCCTTTAAACATAAAACCAGAAGGATTTTACTTTTCGGAACTGGACTTTCAAGCCAATGGGGTGACTTTGGGGTTTCAGGATACTTTATAAATATTACAGATAACTTTTTAAACAACGTTTCTCTATCTAATAAACAATTGCCTCCCCCAAATCCCCTTAATAAAGAAACATCAGGTGTCCGCAGCAAATTATCATTCGATTTAATTCTGAAGATAGCTTCCATTATCTTTCTTATTGAGCTTATTGTGTTTTCTGTTAAATCATTCCGAGCAAGGAAGACGCTGGTGGCGTTATTTATTTTAATATTTTCAGCATCTTCCTATGCTGAGGATTTTAAATTTATCGAACTTAGTGTAAGCGGAGAGATAAACAGGAACAGCAGAAAATTTTTTTCAATATTAAAACAGGAACTAGAGCAGAAGACAACGATAAAAATATCGCCGAATTATTATAAAACACATTCATCCCGCGCTCTTATAAACGGTAAGATGCCGGAGTTCCCATATCTCTGGATTATCGGTTGTAAAAGCTCCCTGAAGATGTCCGAAAAACTGAGCAAATCGTTGTTGGATTTCATAAAAAGGGGCGGCGTAGTATTTGTTGAAACATGTGGACTTGGCAATGACGCGTCATATTATCAATTTTATTATTATCTGGGAATGATGATAAGCAGGAATCTAATTAAACCATCCTATCTCACAAAGGACCACCCTGTATATAAATCATTTTATCTGTTATCTGAGGAGAATTTCATAGGTGTTGATGCATCGATCTCCACAAGGCGCACAGCATTGATAATAGATAGAAATAATTTAATTAAAAGGGTCATGGCCTATGACAAAGATGCAATAAAGGCCGCTGTAAATATCGTGCTTTATATGTTGAGCGGAAATTATAAAAGCGACCAGATACATACAAGACAGATATTAAAGAGACTTAAAAAGCGGGAGCTTTTCCGATGATATTTTTTGTAATAACAGCTATTACACTTATTTTTTCCATATATATATTAAGACTTAATTGGAGCAGATGGCAGGCTAGATGGGCCTTTGGCGCCTGCATTCTTACTATATGCTTTCTTCTTATACTATTTGGATTTGAATATAAAATTTACAACATTAAAACAGAAGCCTCAAGAAGAGTGGTCGTTGCCGCGCTCGACGTATCTGCAAGCTCTGATTTGAAGGCAGAGAGCTTTTACGATATTGCTGATGATATTTGGG
>JAXHTB010000082.1:0-12151 GCA_034190185.1 Spirochaetota bacterium
CTTGTCGCGATTCCCCGATAACCGCGATTTCCGCTATTGGCGTTCACTGGCCGCCGAGCAGGCGGGAAATCTCGAGATGGCCGAGTCCGATTTGCGGATGTTGCTGAAGTCGGATCCCGACAAGTATATTCACCTCCCCCGCGTCATGTTAAATTAAAATCTTACGTTGGACCTATAATTTTAAGAATCAGTAAGATTCTTCAACAATTATAGTCCCTTTGTTATTCATTATCAGAAAGTAATCCATCTTAAATAATCTATTAAGTTTTTATTTTTTTCTACTGTTCCACCTGAAAATATATTCAATAATTATTAGTCTATCCTACATATGCAGTCGGAATGACTTTTTTTATAAGTAATTTGCTAAGTCTTATAGATATTGTATTGAATAAATAGTATCCAATGTGAATTTAAATAAATTATTTAATTACAATATTTATATGTTGACAAAGGGAGCTGTAATCTAAAATTATAATAACAATGTATATATAAAATATATTACAATATTAAGACTTTTAAAGGTTTTAAAGGAGGATTACGAGGCTATGACAATTTGTTTTTATCGTGTGTTTATTTTTTTTATTGGGTTTATGTTTTCTATTGTATTGATATTAACTAACTCAACTTTTTGTTTTGCTGGTGATGTTAAGGGTGTAACTAAGAATACAATTAAAATCGGAAGCATAGCAGATCAAACTGGACCAGTTGCAACTGTACTGCAGATGGTTGCAAAGGGGCATAGAAATTATTTTACACATATAAATAATCAGGGTGGAATCAATGGCAGAAAAATAAAATATATTTTGGAAGATGATCATTATCAGATACCAAAGACATTAGCATGTTTTAAAAAATTAATGTTTAAGGATGAAGTTTTTGCCTTTATGGGTGGAGGTTCTACTGCAGCTATTCTTTTACTAAAAAAGAAGGTGAAAAAATTAAAGACACCATATTTATCAACTGCTACAGGAGAGGCGGTTGTTATACCTCCTGAAAAGTATATGTTTAATCTAGGAGTTGCTTATGAAGATGAAATAAAGGTAATATTTAATTATTTAATAAATATTATTAAGGTAAAAAATCTTCGTCTGGGTCTTGTCAGACCGGACACTGAGCATGGAAAAGTTGGTGTTCGTGAAACAGAGAATCAAGCTAAATTATATGGAATTAATTTGATGGCTGATGAAGTTTTATCAGTAGGAGCTCTTGAAGCAAGTTCTCAGGTTCTTGGTTTAAAAAGAAGGAAGATAAATTATGTAATATTACATCATGTGACTGCAGCTGGGTCTGCTTTTCTTAGGGGTTGTAGGAAATATAGATATTTACCAAAAATTATTGGTACTAAATGGACATGTACTGATGATATAATAAGATTGTCTGGGAAATCGATCGAAAATTATATTGGAGATGCTCCTTATAGCTCATGGTATGACGATAATCCAGGTTGTAATGAAATGAGAAAAATTACACTTAAATTATATCCAGGTACAGAAAAGCCTTATCGCGCAAAAACATATACTATGGGCTGGACTGATGCATACATTGTAACTGAAGCATTAAGAAGGTCCGGAAAGAATTTAACCAAAGATGGTTTAATTAAAGCGATGGAGAGTATAAAGAATTTTAGTACTAATGGTCTAAGTGGTCCAATCACTTATGGTCCAAATGACAGAAAGGCTACAGACTATTGCAGAATGTATAAACCAGATATAAAAAGGGGAATATTAGTTCCGATTACAGACTGGATAAGGCCTGTAAAATAGAAAAGAAAATATTCATGGTTAAATCAATTACAATTTTTGTTATTGATTTAACCATGATTTTTATTGAGTTCATGAAACTAAACACAAAGAGAATTCACGTTAGAGGAATTATTAGGAGTATTATAAACATAATGATATTTTACTTTATGGGAATTAGAAATTTTTTATTTATATAAATACACAACATATATATTCTTAAATCTAAGAATTCAAATCCACTATTTATATATCTTATACAAATAGTGCTAACCACTACTTATCATGGAAACAATTTATGCGACTCCTTTTTATACTTTTGTAAGGAAGGCGTTTATTATGAAAAATTTTTGGTTTTTCTCTCAGAAAACTTAAAAAAATAAGTTGACATTTTATTTTTTAAATTGAGAATATCCAAAGAAGTTTTGTTTCGTATTCATCGGTTTTTCATCAATTTCTATCGTAATTACTACCAAATTTTCACCAGATTTTCGATAATAGTTATTATTTCAAATTCCTAGGAATTTTTATATTAAATTTTTGAAGGAGGTGGGCAATAAATAATAGCTGCACTTTTATTAAATTAGATCACTATTTATAATTTTGTATAACCTAATTAGGAGGGTAAAATGAAAAAAATTGGCAGTATTTTATTATCATCTTTATTCTTAGTTTCTGTAATAATGTTTTTTAATTTGTCTCCAGCCTATAGCGCTAGCGAGGCTGCCATGATGAAAAATGCAAACAGATATATGTTGCAGAGGGGAAATATTAGAAGCGCTAAAAAAGGTGTAAAGGTACTTCAGGAAATATTAAAGAAAAATCCTAAAAATATTCAAGCATATGAAATGTTATCAAGACTAACTGTATTTCTGGCAATGGATCTTGCTACAAATAAAAAGACCGCAATGGATGCATATGAATATATGGGAATTGCTGGCGAGGTAACAGATGCATGGTTAAAATTAGAACCCGAAAGTGTTGGCGCTAATTTTTGGAAGGGTTATGCTGCAGCTGCTTCTAAAGATGTAAAAACGGCATTGAAATATTGCCAAAAGGCAGTTGATATTGATCCTAAATATATGGATGGACTTCCAAATATTTTAATGGGTTATTTAAAGGGTGTTCTTCCGCCATTTTTAGGTGGTGATCTTAAAGCTGCTTATAAATATCTCGAAAAAGCAATGGAAGCAGCTCCAGACAATATTATGATACATAGAATTAAAGCAATGTTGCTTGTTAATGAAGCTAAAACTGCCTCTAAGAAAGCTCTTGTGCATCTTCAGTTTGTAATTGAGTCTGAACCGACAAAGGGTTGGGAGCCAGAAGGAAGAAGAGACAAAGCTGTGGCAAATAAGCTAATGAAAGCATATGGAGATGCATTGAAAATTGTAAGTAAGTAATGCAATAATTATTATTGATATAGATAAATAATAACGCTGCCTCTATCTATGGCAGTAACAAATTTGATAAAATTATGTTTTTCCTATAATTCTGAACAACTTGATTTAAAGGAGTCAGGAGATAGGAGTCAGTAGTCAGGTAAATAATAATCTCATTATGAAATGCTTATAGATATGCTGACTTTTGGACCTTTTCTTCTGACTCCTTTCTTGTTTAGTTGGAAAACAATATTTAAAAAACGCACAAAAAAAATAGGCATTATATTTAATATTTTCTTTATTCCAGCCTAAGTACAGATTCGCAAGAGATTATGTTTCATCATAAATGAGGAACATATTACTAAATATCATCAAATAGTAACTATAGTGTTTTATAAATTTAATATTTAGCAAAATAGTACCTTACCTTATCTTTTAGTTTCACTCAATAGTTTTAATTTATCTGCATAAAAATATTTTTCTGAGAATATCAGTAGTTTATCTTTTATTATTACAAATCTATATAAAGGTTCCAAGTTCTTAGCAAAGAAGCAGAACATAATTTGGAAGAACAATAAGAGTTTAATATCTATATAGTGTATTTCCAACGATTTATCTTAAGCAGTAGTTGTTATAAAATTATAATTAGGAGATATGCAATGAATAGAAGAAATTTTTTGATTGTTATTGTTTTTATATTTATTTGTTTACTCTTTTCAAAAAATCCAATTGCCATTGCCAAAGTTGATTATCGTGTTTCTAAAGACACTATAAAGATTGGTGTTATATGCGATATGACCGGTCCTACTGCGACATTACAGACGCCAGCCCCTAGAGGCATTAGAATGTATTTCAGAAATTTAAATGATAAAGGCGGCATCTTTGGAAGAAAAGTAAAAGTAATTGTTGAAGATGATCGTTATACACTGCCTATGCATGTGTCAGCATTTAAGAAACTGGTTTATAGGGATCAAGTGTTTATGATTATGGAGATCGGATCAACAGGTGGAATTCTTGCACTTATGCCGCATTTTACAAAGCTTAAGATACCTAATTTTATGACAAGCACATCAAGCATGTTTATCGATCCTCCAAGGCCATATCATTTTACAAATGGTGCAACCTATGAGCAGGAAATTAAGATCATATTCAACTGGTTTATGAAAGTGCTGAAGTTGAAAAATCCAAGGATAGGATTAGTAAGACCAGATACAGAACATGGCAAGGTCGGTTCCCGCTCAGCGTATGAAATGGCAAAAAAGTATGGAATTAAACTGGCAGGCGAGGTTATCCTTGCACCTGGCGCTATGGAGGCAAGCTCTGAGGTCTTAAGACTTAGGAGGGATAAAGCCGATTATGTGATACTTCATCTGACCATAGGTAATAGCGTTGCATTGTTAAAGGACGCAAGGAAGTATGGTTTAAAAGCAACCTTTGTAGGCACTAAGTATACCTGCATGGAAGCAACAATAAAATTAGCAGGCAAGGCAGCAGAGAATTTTTTTGCTACAAATTCATTTGCAGCCTGGTACGATAATACACCTGGTGTAAGAATAGTAAAAGAGGTATCCCTTAAATATGAACCAAATACTGAAAATAAAATACGCGCAAGGGGATATATGCAGGGTTGGGCAGAGTCTATCATTATTCATGAAGGGTTAAAGAGAGCAGGGAAAAACCTTACAAGAAGAGGACTAATTAAGGCATGGGAAGGGATGAAAAATTTCGATATGAAAGGGATCAGTAGCGATGTTACATTTGGACCTAATAAGCGTCAATGCTCAGAATCCTGTAAGATTTACAAGGCAGATGTAGAAAAAGGAATATTTAAACCAGTAAGCGATTGGATAATAAGTGGAAAGTAATTAAGCTATTCTAAGGATATATCCTTAGAATATTTACAATATTGAATTGATATGAGTTAATCATATCACATTAAGGGATGGAAGAAGGAGTTCTCTTTACAATATAATATAATATTGATTTGGAGGATATTGTGAAAATAGTTATACTAAGAGTTGTTTCTCGTTTTATGATGATTGGAGTTTCTATTTTGGGATTGATTTTACTACTTAATAGTAATGGATTTTCGAAATCGGATCGAGGGGTCACAAACAGCGTTATTAAAGTTGGAAGTATTACTGACTTTACTGGACCAATAGCAACAATATGTAAACCAATTATTGAAGCTTTTAAAAATCATACAAGATATATTAATGAGAATGGTGGAATACATGGAAGAAAGATCAAGCTTATTATGGAAGATGATCGTTATTCTATACCTGCTGCAATAGCTTCATTTAAAAAGTTAATTTTTAGGGATCAGGTGCTGGCACTTTTAGGCCCGATTTCCATTGGCGGCACCAAAGCGTTGTATAGTCAGATAGAGAAAATGAAGATACCTACAATTCCTGTTGTTCCAGAGGAGTCCGGAATAAAGCCTTTTAAAAGATATATTTTTCTTCCTACAGATTTCTATGATGATGAAATTGGTGTGATCTTTGAGTATATTCTTAAAGATTTAAAAGCAAAGAATCCAAAAATAGCATTTTGCTACCCTGATGTTGAATCTGGCAAGGTAGTCAGGAATTCAGCGCTTAAATGGGCTAAATTTTATGGATTAAAGATTCAATTAGAGGTTCTTCCTATATCTGCAATGGAGGCAACCTCTAATATCTTGTCTATGAAAAGGTTTAAAATGAATTATGTGTTAGTTCATCATGCAATACCTGTAACAGCAGTAGTCTTACGTGATCTAAAAAAGTTTGGTTTAAATATACCTGTATTTGGGACATTTCCAAACTGCACAGAAGATACTATCAGAATTGCTGGTAAGGCTTCTTTAAATTATTCTGGCGCTCATTCATTCTCTTCATGGTATGATGAAAGTCCAGGTATGAAAGAAGTAAGAAAGATAACCTTGAATTATCATCCTGGCACAGAAAAGCCTTATAGAAGCAAAAACTATGCAGTTGGTTGGGTTATGAGCACAATACTATTTGAAGCTATTAGAAGAGCCGGGAAAAATTTGAATGGAGAAACCCTGGTTTCAGCGTTGGAAACTATTAGGAATTTGGATACAAAAGGAATTTGTGGTCCAATCACTTATACTTCAAAAAGTCATAAAGGATTGAATTATTGTAAACTATTTAGGGCAGATCCATCAAGCGGAAAGCTTCTACCTATAGGTAATTGGAGAAAACCAAACGTTAACAAATAGGTTTAATTATATTTTTTAGCTGGAGGAATAAATCATGCAAATTAGATATCGTTTTTTTCTTGCAGGTTGTATAACTTTTATCGTTTCCATTTTTATGATTAACCTGTCGTACGGGAAGGACGTTAGAGGCGTTACTGATGATACAATTACAATGGCAGTAATTGGTGATGTTACTGGGCCATTAGCTGATACTTGGAAATATGGCATTGCGTCATTTAGGGTATATTATCAAAATATTAATGACGAAGGTGGCATTAATGGACGAAAGATAAAAGTTAAAGTTGAGGATGATCGCGGCAATGTTGCAATGTCTATAGCTGCTTTTAAAAAGATTGTATATAGAGATAAGGCGCTTGCATTTATCGGTACTGGACAGGGTGGCGGAAACATTGCGCTATTTAATCAAATTCAAAGAGAAAAGATACCTAATATTCCTGCAGGTCTTGAATCAAGACTTTCTGTTCCTCCAAAGAAGTATATCTTCTGTTCCGGAGCAACTCATGAAGATGCTGTCGCTGTCTTAATGGATTATGCCATGAGGGATTTAAAAGCGAGCAAATCAAAATATGCGGTAGTTTATCCAGATATTGAGTTTGGAAAAGCAGGCTTGCATGGCGCAAAAGATAGAGCAAAGAAATATAAAATTAAACTGCATACTGAAGTTCTTAATGTTGGGGCATTAGATGCTACATCCCAGGTGTTAAATCTTAAACGAGCTAAGATTGACTATGTAATTGTGCAGCATATTGCTGTAACTGCTGCGGGATTGATCAGGGATGCCAAGAAATTTGGATATAAACCTATATTTTTAGGAACTCAATGGGTTTGTAGTCAGGATTTAATTAAGCTTGCCGGCAATGCAATAAAAAATACTTATGTTTCAAACATATATGGTCAGTGGCATGAGGATACCCCAGGTATCAAAAAGGCGCGTGAGGTTACGCTGAAATATTTAAAAAAACTGGATATGATGAAGGACAGCGGATTTTTTCAGGGTTGGGTTGCTGCTCTATTATTCACAGAAGGAATGAGAAGAGCAGGAAGAAACCTGAGTGGTGAATCACTTATGAAGGCAATGGAAACTATGATTAAATTTGACGCTGGAGGGATATGCGGTCCTATTACATTTGGACCCAATAACCGTCGTGGTCAAAAATTTGTCAGAATCTACAAACCCGATTTGAAAAAAATTAGATTTTTTCCAGTTACAAAATGGAGAAAACCAATCAACTAGTGATAAAATTGCTATTCAGCAATATTTGGAGGGTTCCTCCAAAAAAAAAAAATGCCATGGACGTTAATTGCTTATGAGATAAGAAGGATGATTATGAAAAAAAGATTTCTACAATCTTTATTAGTGTTATTTGTTGCTTTAATAACTCACATCCTGATCTTTTCACATAGCGACTTGGTATACGCCAAAAAGGCAAGGGGTGTATCAAAGGATACGATAAAAATCGGCGTAATAATTGACCTTACAGGCCCTACATCAAATATCGGTGTTGTTATGGTAGAGGCTTATAAAAATTATACCCGATACATAAACGACGAGGGAGGTATATATGGAAGAAAATTAAAAATAATCATTGAAGATGATCGATATTCCATACCTGCTGGAATATCAGCCTTTAAGAAGTTGGTTTTTAAAGACCAAACATTAGCGATATTAGGGCCAATTTCTATTGGTGAAACCAAGGTATTATTTCGCCATATTGCCAAAAATAAGATACCTACTCTGCCCTGGGCCCCAGACAGATCAATTATGAATCCATATAAGAGATATATATTTCCTACGAACGGTTTCTACGATAATGAATGGGGTGTGATCTATGATCATATTATAAATACATTAAAGCCAAAAAAGCTAAAGCTTGCCATGGCAACAGTTGATGTTGAATCAGGCAAGGTCGTCATCGATTCAGCCAAGGATTGGGCTAAGTTTTACGGTCAAAAGCTGCATTTAGAGACACTACCAATAAGCGCTATAGATGTGACATCCCAGATTCTGGGTATGAAGAGGGCGAGGGTAACGCATGTTTTAGCACATCATGTTGCTCCCGGGATAGCTACAGTTCTCAAAGATATGAAGAAGTTTGGTTTTAATCTTCCTTTATTTGGATTATCTGCCAGTTGCACAGAGGATATTCTAAGGATAGCTGGTGATGCATCAAAGAATTATGTAGGTGCTAGTCCATATAGTTCCTGGTACGAAGAAAGTCCTGGAATGGCCAAGTTAAGGAAGATAAGCATGAAGTACAATCCGGATGCTGAGAAGGCTTACAGAATTAAGAGTTATTCAATGGGATGGGTCGTTGCCGAGATTCTTTTGGAAGGCCTAAGGAGAGCCGGAAAAAATGTGAATGGGGAGAAGCTTGTAACTGCATTGGAGACGATAAAGGATTTTGATACAAAGGGTATATGCGGCCTAATAACGTATACCCCCCAAATGCATTATGGTTTGAAATTCAATAAGCTATTTAGAGCTGATCCAAAAAGCAACAGGCTTATTCCTATTACAAAATGGAAGCTGCCGCCTTCAAGAAATTAGTTGTCTGATCAAATCAACCATCGTTATTCAGCTCTTCAAAAAGTAGATAAAAATTAGGGGAGAAAATAGTTATGCTTGAAAAAGTTAAGGCGAGATTTTTTTTAAATGTAGTAGTTTTATCTCTTATTATTACCTTTATCACATCGATAAACTATGCAGAATCAAAAAGAGGGGTTACAGACTCTACGATAAAAATTGGAGGAATTTTCGACTTAACGGGTCCGCTTGTAACAACAATAAAACCATTAGTAGAAGGAATCAGAAATTACACCAGATACACAAATGAACAGGGCGGTATCAATGGTAGAAAGATTAAGCTTACTATTGAGGATGATCGTTATACAATATCTGCCGCTGTAGCTGCTTTTAAAAAGTTAGTGTATAGAGACAAGATATTTGCGCTACTTGGACCTGGTTCCACAGGCGAGACCAGAGCCTTGATGAGTCAAATAATGAAACAAAAGCTACCAACCTTCCCTCTTGCAGCGGATAGAGATGTGATTGAGCCATATAAAAGATATCCCTTTATGCCGCTCGATACCTATGACAATGAAATTGGGATCTTATTCAATTATATTATTCAAACTTCAAAACCAAAAATTCCAAGGATAACACTTTGCTGTGTTGATGCTGGTGTCAAGGTAACGATCTTAAAAGCTGGAAAGAAATGGTCAAAATTATTAGGATTGAAGATAGATACGTTACTACTTCCATTAACTGTTTTAGATACAACATCGGAAATCCTGACTATGAAAAGGAGTAAGATCAATTATATTGTATTAGCTCACAATATACCTACTGCATCCCTATTACTTAAAGACTCTCACAGGTTCAAATTGGATGCTAAAGTATTTGGGACATATTCCCTTACTTCAGAGGATATCGTAAAACTTGCTGGAAAGAGATCGAAAAATTTCTTTGGTGTTCATCCCTATAGCTCTTGGTACGACGATAATCCTGGAATGGCAGAAGTTAGAAAGATCACACTTCAATATCATCCTGGAACAGAAAAACCATATAGGAGTAAGAATTACTCAATTGGATGGGTTATGACTAGGCTTTGTTATGAAGGGATAAGAAGGGCGGGGAAAAGTCTGACTAATGAAGGCCTAGTAGATGCATTGGAGACCTTTAGAAATTACGACACCAAAGGTATTTGTGGACCTGTTACCTATACATCGAAGACCCATGAAGGATTAAAATATGATAAGGTCTTTCAGGCTGACTCAGCAAGTGGCAAGCTTGTTCCTGTTACAAAGTGGATAAAAGCTCCGGATATAAAATAAGAGCACTGATTAAGAACCTATTTCAGTAGGACGGGATGGGTTGAGTTTAACCAAATTTAATGAGATATTTATTGAATTATAATTTAATCAAATAAAGAAACCCTGTAAAAAAAATTGCTTATTCCAACCTGCCCTAATAGGTGTTATCAGTAAGAATTATGTTATTTGTAAATTAAAGATTACTAAATTGCTACATCCCTAACTGTGAGCATTGTGTATAAATTAAGTAGATTGTAATTATTTACTGCAAAGGTACAAAGCATGCAATGAAAAGATAATTTTCTTTTTACCTTTTGCTGATATTGCAAAAGGTAAAAAGAAAATTATAACAAGATTTTCACATTATGTCACAATTATAAAAGGATGCATAGTTTTAATTTATAGTCCCCTCAACAACAGATAAAAAATAATTCATCTTTGCGTTGTCTACGCCTTTGCGGTAAATAATTTCTATTTTTTACAGAGGCTGAACAAATACAGTTTACTTGATATCTTGTAAATACTTTGTAAATACCTTGCTTATATGTTATCTACTTAGCGTTGTATTAGGGTAATAACCTATTATATATTATTCTAAGGAGGAAATAAATTATGAAAGCTAAAAGTATTGAATCAAGAGGAGTTGTTGTATGTGTTGTTTTTATTTTATATTTTTTTATTAACACTTCGATCAGTTATGCATCTTCAACTAGGGGAGTTACTGATTCAACTGTAAAGATTGGAGCAATTTTTGATCTAACAGGGCCACTTGTAACTACTATAAAACCACTGGTAGAAGCAATCAGAAATGTTACAAGGTATGAAAATGAACGTGGCGGTATACATGGCAGAAAGATGAAACTGATACTTGAGGATGATAGATATTCTATACCTGCTGCAGTTGCTGCGTTTAAAAAGCTTGTTTTCAGGGATAAGGTATTTGCGCTTATTGGTCCTGGATCAACAGGTGAAACTAGAGCGCTGAGTGATCAAATTATGAAGCACAAACTGCCGTCAATGGCTTACGCAGCAGATAGAGATGTTATTGAGCCATATAAAAAGTATCTGTTCCTGCCTTTGGACACATATGGAAACCAGATAGGTGTTATCCTTGATTATATTGTTGAAACAACCAAACCTAAAAAGCCCAAAATTGCTCTTGCCTGTGTTGATGCTGGAGCTAAAGTGCCAATATTAAGAGGAATAAAGAAGTGGTCAAAATTCTTTAATCTTAATGTCAAGATTATTATGGTGCCTATGAATGTTTTGGATACTACATCTGAAGTACTTAATATGAAAAGGGATAAAGTTGAATATATAGTAATAACGCATACCATACCTACAGCAGGGCTGTTTCTTAAAGACTTAAAAAGATTTAGACTTAATGCCACTGTTTTTGCTACATATTCACTGACTTCTGAGGATATTATAAAGATTGCAGGGGAACAAGCCAAGTATTTTTATGGGGTTCATCCTTATAGCTCATGGTATGATGAAGGTCCAGGTATGGAGGAACTAAGAAAGATAACACTTGAATATCATCCAGGAACCGAAAAACCTTATAGAAGTAAAAATTATTCTGGTGGGTGGGTCGGAATGAAGCTTATCTATGAAGGTATTAAACGTTCAGGCAGGGAGCTTAGTGTTGATAAATTCATAAAAGGTATGGAGAGTATCCGAAATTATAATACAAAAGGTATTTGCGGACCGATTACATATACATCAAAAAGTCATGAAGGATTGAAGTATGATAAAGTATTTCATGCTGATCCCTCTAGTGGCAAGCTTATACCTGTAACAAAATGGCGAAAGGCTCCTGAATATAAATAGGAATGGTGTAAATGGTGTATTTTAATTACCCAGATCTTTATTTATCGAAAGTTTTTAATTAAACAACATAATATTTTTGGTAAGAAAGAAATCTAAATATAAGGACTTACAGAATGGAAAAAAAAATATATAATATTTATTTTCAAATCATTGTTTTAGTTTTTATA
>JAXHTB010000083.1:0-12103 GCA_034190185.1 Spirochaetota bacterium
ATTTGATCCTATATCGTTATCTATTCCATCTTCTGAGTCATCATCAATACTAAAATCGGTAAGATCAACATCCTCATCTACAACTGCTTCCTCTTGTTTTCCTGCATCTTCTAATCCCATTTCATCAACGAAATCTAAATCTGCAGTTCCGGTTTCAATTGCTTTTATTCTGTCCATTGCAACACTTGAAAATTTAGTGTCAGGGAAATGTTCCATATATCTTTTGTAGGCATAAAGAGCCTGTTGGAATTTTTGGATTTTATAATAATATTCACCAATTTTAAAAAGCTCTATTGCTGGATTTATTGTATCTGTTTCGCCAAGCACTTCTCTCTGCATTTTCCCAACACGTCTTAGCTGATTGCTGAAAACACGCAGCATTTTCATTACAACATCAACCTTTCTTAGGATCAATCTTTCGAAATCTACTCTAGGTAATACTAACAAAACTGTTTCTCCGCCAGTCTGCGCAGTTTCTTCTCTTGGATATTTTCCAAGAGCAGATTTTACACCAAAAAATTCTCCAATTTTTATATTTTCTTTAACCTCCTCCCCTGTATCAATTTTTACTGATGTAAGAACTACATTCCCGCTCTTTAGGATATATATGTATTCACTCTTGTCGCCCTCAAAATAGACAACAGAACCATGTTTATATCGTCTGGTTATAATGCCTGTTTGAGGATTGTTGTCATTATTTGGCATTGTAAATCCCTACAAATAATATCAATCGAATTCTATCGGTAAAAATGGAAATTTCTTTTTATAACCAACAGCTCTTTCGATTCTCTTTATAAGACCAATAACATCTCCAATAATAATTTTTTTTACTCCATCAACAGAAATATTTTGATACTCAATTTCAAGGGAGTCAAAAAAATGACTATATTCCTGATTCCCATATGCAGGTTTACCGTCAATAATAACAAGTTGGATATCTTTCATTCCTGCAGAAACAACAGAATCGTAAGGTGTATTCTTATTATTTGCAAAAACGACCATATCTGCTATATATCCATCCTTAATTTGGCCGGTTTTGCCAAGCCTAAAGGCTTTTGCAGGATTTTCTGTTGTCATTTTTAATATCTGTTGATCTTTGAGCTCTTTATTATATAATTTATTGTATAATATCCTATCATACTTCATTTCAGATAGGATATTTTCACCCCCAGACATTGGAGAGTCAGTACCTATACAAATATTAACACCAGTGTCTAAAAGTTTCTGAATATTTGTAGTTCTTTTAAACATAAACATATTAGAATCTGCGCACCATACAACTGAAGCTCCCCGTTTTTTTATTAGTTTTATATCTTCATCAGAGAATGCAAGACCATGGATCAGGACAGAATGATCCCCCAAGCCACCCTTTTGATCAAGTGTTTGGATATCATTTACAGTTTCCTGGTCAAATCCTTCTGATATATGTGTGATAAAAGGGATATTTTCATCAATAGCCTTTTTATATTCTATCTCAATCCCATCACCCCATTCCAGCGCAAAGGATGCAATTGAGTGAGCAAGAGCATAATTTTTTATTACTTTAACAGGAAGCAGATCTACAAAGGGTTCGCTAACAAAATGGGGTATATGATCGGAAACTGTTGTCGCGCCGGATATTAGGCTTCTATAACCCCCTAATAGATATAGATCCCTATTTTCAATCTGCTGTCTCTCTTCATAAATTGGTGAGCTTTTCAGATCATTGTCCCAGGGAAGCCAATTTTCGTATGGGCCGCTCCCTACCTTTGGGTAATATGTCCCTAAAAGGTGGTCATGTGAATTTATAAGTCCCGGAGTTAAGACGCCGTTATCTATTTCGATTGAAACCGGGGTTTTAACATCATCTTGAGTTATCCGTTCAATCGAGGAATTATTGATTATTATCTTTGATCCTTCGATTTTACTGTCAGGTGTTAATATAGTTACACCAGAAATTCCCCATTTCTTCATGTTATTATCCTTTCCTGATAGTAATTCTAATATTATTTATAGTATTTTTAGAATGATAATTAAAATATATTATATATATCAATAAATATAAATAATAAATATGTTTAGTCAAGTAAAATAAATCATTCTCACTTGACATTATTCTGTTTCCCTGATATATTAAAATAAGTAATTTACGAATAATAATGGATGGAAACAAAAGTAGGTTGTTAATAATAAATTTAATAACATTGAAAAAATTATGTTATTAAACTGCATACTTTGATATTAATATCGGCAAATTATTTAATAATTTTAAGTTTTCCAAATCGCTATTATAATTTACTCAAATTATCACTTTTAAATTCAAAACAATTAATAATTAATGATATTGTTTGTTTTAAAATAGAAAAAATTGTTGCTTTGTGATTATTAACAAACTAACTTCTGATTTATTAGGGAGAATTTGAATGAAAAGAATTTCAGAAGATGAATATGATCTTATCATCCTTGACGGTCGGATTGATCAGGAAGTCACTGAGGAGCTTGAAGCTCTTCTAGAAGATAGTTACGAAAATGAAAAGTATATGATATGTATTGACATGATCAATGTTAAACATATCTGCAGTTCTGCTCTGGGTGTTTTGGTTGCTGTTAAAAGAAAAATAATTGATGAGGAGGGTGATATTAAACTTGTAATAAATGACCCAAACCTTTTAAAGATTTTTCAGACAACAATGCTTGACAAGGTTTTCGAGATATATGAATCTACTAGAGAATGTATAAATACCTTTGATTGATGATAATAGATGCAAAAGACTGAAAAATTAAATCTGCAAAAGATTGTTGAACCTATTAAAGGCTACCTGGAAGAGGTAAATGAAGAGATAGAAAAAAGATTATATACAGGGATAGATCTTGTTGATGAATGTGCTCTTCATCTCTTTAAAAGAGGTGGTAAAAAGATTCGAGCTTCCTTGATTATATTAAGCAGTGGATTGAAGGATCAAATACCAGAGAATATTACCACAATTGCAGCTGCAGCCGAGATTGTCCATGCTGCAACTTTGGTGCATGATGATATTATTGATAAATCTAGCTTAAGGAGAGGGGAGTTAACAGTTTCTAATAAATGGGGAAATAAAATAGCTGTTCTTGCTGGAGACTTTATGTATACAAGAGCTCTTGAGATAGCAGTTGGTGTGGATAGATATGATATGTTTCCAATTTTGTCGTCTGCTAGTCAGGATATGATCCTAGGAGAGCTTTATCAGATACAATATTCAGATATCGATCTCATAAACATACAGCACTACTTAAATATTATTGAACTAAAAACAGCAAGATTTATGGCAGCTTGCGCCAAGCTTGGATCTGTAATTGCTGGTATGAGCAATAGTGAATCCGATATAATGTACGATTTTGGCCTGAAAATTGGATTTGCCTTCCAAATAATTGATGATACACTTGATTATATGGATAACTTTGATAACCCTGAAAAAGATACAGCAAGCGATTTTCTGTCTGGTAAAATAACACTCCCTTATCTGCGTTTGTTGGAAAAATCATCCAGTTATGAGAAAGATCAATTGACTGAATATGCAAGATGCCCTAAGCATGAGAGTTTTGCTATTGTTAAAAAGATGATACAGAGCTCAAATACCTTTGAGTACTGCATTGAGGTAGCAAGGGAATATGTAAGAGATGCCGTTTCACTTTTGGATGCTTTCCCCTCTTCAATCTATAAGGAATCTATTATCAATCTGACAACATTCATGATCGAGAGGAGATACTGACATCTCCCACAAATTAGTGTAAATAGCGGATAAGGGGATAGACGTAATTTATCGAAATATTCAACTAGAGGCAAAATGTGCCATGGCGAGCTTATTTTACAATTTTGATAAATGACATAAATAGAGATCAAGAGAAAAAAGAGGACTTATATGGTCAATTATCAAGTGCTGATCCTTGGATAATAACGATTTATTGTAAAACGGTTGCAAAAAGGGTTATATTATGATTTCAAAAGAGAAAGAAGAGTTATTAAAGTATTATAATCTTGGACTAACAGCTTATAAACAAAGAAAATGGATAGAGTCGTGTAATGCATTTGAAAAAGCCTTAGAGATCGATCCTGATGATGGACCGTCAGCGGTTTATCTAAATAGAGCCAAATCCTATCAGGAACACCCACCTCCAGATGATTGGGATGGTGTTTTTGAAATGACAACAAAATAAATCAAGGTATAAAATGCCAAAAAAAATAATCCAAGTTAATAAAAATCCCGTTTATGAATTCGGTATGATATCTACTGTGTTTGGAAAGGATACACAGTTTTTCGGTGATCTTTATTTTAAGAGATCTCTTCAAATAAATGGATCATTTGAAGGAGAAATAAATTCTGAAGGTTATCTCATTATTGGAGAGGGGGCTGTTGTTAAAGCAAATATTAAAGCAAAAACTGTTATCATTAATGGCATTGTTTATGGAAATGTTGAGGCTCTTGACAAACTCGAGATACAATCGAAAGGGAAATTGTACGGAAATATAAGAACCGGAAAACTTCAAATTGCAGACGGTGTAGTCTTTGAAGGGAATTGTGAAATGATTAAATCCTTAGAGCATATTGATAAGAAAGAAAGCGATGTTCAACTTGATAATATGATTACTTCTGACTGTATAAATACAGGTCATTAAATTGGAAACATTGAATCATCCTCGCCTATCTATTCCAGTTAAAGTTTATTTTTACTAACGAATAATTGAATATCGACAAAAAATGATTATAGTTAAGGGAGACAATATTCAGAAGAGTGTATTTTCAAATAGCTGTACTCCTACGAAGAATTTTAAAGAAGAAGATAGAATTTAAAAATCCTTTTTTAGATATATAATAGAAATAGTTTTTCAGACATTTCATTATGAACAATTTAACAGATGCAAAATACTACAAGAAAATAAATAGTAATGTAGAGTGCCTCCTTTGCCCTCATAGTTGTATAATTTCAAAAGATAAAACTGGGGTATGCGGTGTTAGAAAGAATTTAGATGGAAGACTGTTTTCAACGATATATGGTGAATTAACCGCAACATCTAACGACCCAATTGAAAAGAAACCGCTCTATCATTTTTATCCTGCTAAAGGAATATTTTCCATAGGAACAAAGGGCTGCAATTTGAGTTGTCCTTACTGTCAAAACTGGCATATTTCTCAAAATTTAAGTGTAAGAACATCTTACTATTCTCCAAAAGAAATTGTTAATGCTGCTTTGCAGAATAATTCGATCGGCATTGCATATACATACTCAGAACCTATTATTTGGATTGAGTACATTCTGGATTGTTCAAAACTTGCAAGAGAAAAAGGTCTTAAAAATGTCTATGTAACTAATGGATTTATAAATCCTGAACCCCTAGAGGATATTTTAGAATATGCTGATGCTATGAATATCGATTTGAAATCCTTTAGGGAAGATACTTATAGAAAGATAATGAAAGGCGGTCTTTCTAATGTTTTGCAGACAATTGAAAGGGTTTATCAAAGCTGTCATCTAGAGCTAACAACTCTAGTTGTAACAGGTGTAAATGACAGCATCCAAGAGATGCATGATATAATCGAATGGATCAATTCAGTTGATAAAAATATTCCATGGCATATATCCAGATACTATCCCTGCTATAATTATGATGCGCCTTCTACAGATATCGATTTTATGTTAAAAATTTATGATGAGGCTGTTTTAAAACTGAATTACGTTTATTGTGGGAATATAGCAGGGTCTCATGGAAGAAGTGATACAATTTGTCCAAATTGCAAAAGTATTGCTATTTCACGGAGCGGATATATGACTGCAATAGAAATGTGTAAAAATGGTAAATGTTCAAATTGTGGTTATGATTTAAATATAAAGCAGTAACTTGCAATTATTTAGTAATATCTGAATTTCTCTTTTTTTTAAAAAGGTAAATTCTGATAGTTCAATCACTTTTAAAATATTGGAAATGATTGCTGTTGAGATATTAAGGAAAATCCATCTCTTTCTTTTTGCTGATGTTGTTAAAAGTCAAATGAATGGCTTCATCAATACATTCGTAATTTATCTTAATTATAAAAGCTTGGATAATTTACCTTTACCATCTATTCACTTCAGTGGCAAGTTTTTGTATGAATTTTAATATGATAAAAAGAATAATTCTATATATTATTATAATTCTTTTCTCCCTCCCAACGATTGGGAAGGCAAAGGAAATATTTGGTATCGGTTTCTATCTCGGGGGGCAACATGATGTTGGAACTCTAAGTTCTTACAATAGTGATATTCAGCTTGACCCACAAAATAATTATATTGTTGGATTCTCTTGCAAGGTAAATATTATCTGTATTTTCCTAAGAACTGGTATGGATACATCATTTTTAATCAGCGATGGGGGGGTGAAGGAAACTTCAGATGATATTGAATCTACAGATATTCAGTTTACCACTATACCATTTTTTGCAGGTTTAAATTTTCGTATTCATGATAAAGGTGAATTCTATATGGGGGCTGGATGCGCCTATATGCTTGGAAGGGGCAAAATAGAGACACAAGCAAGTTCTTCTAATGAAGATATTGACACATTTATCTGGGCAACCGGCTTTATAGCAGGTGTAGGTTTAAATATATCTTCTTCAGCCTCTTTTTATATTGAATGGGAATATCTTAATGGAAAATCTGATTCGATAATACAAACCCAAAGTACTAATGACTGGAATAATTATTATATAGACTTTACTGGACATCGGATATTACTTGGCTTTATGTATTATCTGATATAATGAGGATTAAAGTCCTAATGAGATTAAGATTATTTTTAACAACATTCTTAATATTCTACACTTGCGCCTCGCTTTATGCCAGAAGAATAAATTATTCATTTGGAATATCTGGAGGCTATATTCCATCCCTCGGTGGGAATTTAAGTTCTTATATTCAAGAGGATCAGTTTGGATCTAAAAGTGGAATAGACGGGATTAACAGATCAAAGGATGGTTATTCAACCAGTCATATTGACAGGCTGGATGGATCTTTTCTTGGCTTTAATTTTAAGACAGTCATTTATGAATTCTATCTTATACAGATAGGCGCATACTACTGCCAGAATGTTAGAGGCGGGACTGGGGATACAGTTTTCACAAAGGATAATACTAATTATTACATACTTGAATGTGAATACATCTTTAGTGAATACGATTTTCCTTTAACAATTGGTCTTTCTATTCCATTTTGGAAGGATTTTAAGATCAATTTAGCAGGAGGAATTTCCGCTGCTTATGGTAAATATGAATATTCATTCAAATCCAATACATACTCAGATCCATTTACAAGAAAGGGTTCTTTTTCAGGATGGGCTTTCCCTATGGTTATTTTATTAGAAGGAGAATATTTTATCTCTAAACAGATTGCACTAAACTCTTGTATATCCTATTATAATGGGTCTTCAAGGGTTCATAGGGACAGTCACAAATCAGATACTGGCGGACTTGACGGAGAGGGCGCAGTGGACTATGCTAAGATAAATTTCAGTGGGTATAGATATTCCTTCGGATTTTTGTACTACTTTTACTCAATATGAAAAGAAAAAATAAGATATTATTAATTTTATTAATTCTAACATCTACAGCATTATTTATTTCAAATATGTGCTTTGCAATTGGAGAGTTTTCTATTGGAATTTCTTCTGGTTTTACTCACGATCCCAACAATCTGGAGGATAAAATAACTCAATATAATACCGCTTTAGAGGTATTTAGAGAGGGAAGCTCAGGGGGAACTACTTCTCAGATGAATATTCCATATTCATTCTCCGGTGGGATTAATCTTAAGTATCAATTTAATTATATATTATTCAGATTTGGATGTCATTTCACCAAACCAAGTTCTACAATCAGAGGAAGCGTAACAACAGCAAGCGATGAAAAAAATAAAATTGATATAAAAACATATCAGATGGGATTTCCGGTTACAATTGGTCTTTCAATGCCACTAAATAAATGGACTTCTTTTTATCTTGGCGCTGGATTGACTTATCATTATGCTTTTTTGGAAATTACTCAATCGAATCCTGCAGTAACTAGCTCAGTTTTTAATAACATGAATCTTTCGACAAATAGAAAAAACAGTTATTCAGGGATTTTCCCAGGTTATCATATAATTTTGGGAATAGAGGTGCCTGTTCACAGTAGACTTACCATTTCATCAGAATGGATTCATCAAGAGGGTAGATCTCACTCTCTTAGCAATAATGGAGTTGATGCTGCTGGCAACGATATTAGCGCTCCCAGGAATATAATAAACATAAAGGGTGATTTTTTTATAATTGGAGTTAATTATTTTATCAGCATTTAATATAATTTATATCAAATGGGCCCTGATTTTTTTTCTCGGCGCAATATGTGGAAGCTTTTTTTATACACTCGCATTGCGTTATATTGATGGTTCCTTTAGGGATAATATAATAAAGGCGCTTTTTTCTACTTCAAGATGTCAGGCATGTAAAAAAAGAATCTTGCCTCTTTATTTAATTCCAATTCTTGGATACCTTTTTCTTAAGGGGAAATGTAAATATTGTGGAAATAGAATCTCTTTATTTTACCCTACTTTTGAGATTGTTTATGGATTATTATTAATATTATTTGTTTCTGAATTTCAATTTAACAGTTATTCAATAATATTATTTCTGATTTCAGGGATTGCTATTTCTATCTCCATAATTGATGTTTATATATATAAAATACCGAACTCGTTGATAGCAGTCTTTATTACAGCATCAATATACCCCATAATCTTGAATAATAACATAAAAGATAATTTGTTCGGATTTATATTGATGTTATCATTTTTTATTCTTGCACTATTGCTGTTCCCGGGAAGTTTTGGTGGAGGTGATATTAAATTTGCATCAGCTATTGGGCTTTTATTGGGACTTGAGTTATCAATTGTTACTATAGAGGCGGCTCTTGTCTCTGGTTCTGTTATAGGTGTAATATATGCCATTAAAAAGAGAGATGGGTTAAAGCATAAAATCCCTTTTGCGCCGTTTCTTACACTAGGGATTATTACTGCTCTTTTATTTGGAAGGGATATTGTGCTAATCTATTATAATATTGTATATTAGAATAGATTTAATTATATACTGTTATCTGTTTATAGCTTTTTGCTAATCATAACAATACCTCTCTTCTTTTTCTCTATAGTTAGTAAAAGTTAGTCAAGTTGGGTCGATTATCTCCTGAACCCATTAATTTGCAGATTGGGAACAGTGATAGGATGACGATTAAATAGCACATTATCTTGTGACTTTATATTTCCTAAGCCTAATAATATTTCCTTCTTTATTCCAATCTATTTCATCCATATGAATGTTCATTATAAGGATTCCCCTTCCAGTATACTTAAAGAAATTATCAGGATTTCTTGGGTCCGGAAGAGAATTATAATCGAATCCTGGGCCCTCATCTTCAATTATATATTCTACAAAATCTTTAGTAAGTTCCTGAGATATTGTGACCTTACGATCTTTATATCTCTCATCTTTTTTTCTTTTCTCGACCTCTTCATAAAATGCCCTTATACCATTCTCTTGCACAACTTCTGAGGAAATTTCTAGGTTTCCGTGAAACATGGCATTTTCTAGAGCCTCTCTTATTGATAGTGCAATATTTTCAGATGTCGTTCGATTGCATAATCCCATTGGTGTAAGATTTTCAATAAGCATATAAGATACCACATTGCAGATTGTGTGGTCAACTGGGATACAGATCGTCATCTTTTGGTTTATTAAGTACTTACCTAATTCATCGGATATTAAAGCTTCTTGTTTTCTCCTTAAGATATCCTTAACAATAGATGCAAGTTCTTTTATGTCGAAAGGTTTCCTTACATAATCGCTGGCTCCATACCTAAGAGCTTTAATTGCATCCTCTATACCACCCTGTCCTGTTATAATAAGAACGGGTATTGGTTCGTCGAGCATATTAATATTACGAAGAAGTTCAATGCCGTCCATTTTTCTCAGCTTGATGTCTGTAATGATGAGATCAACCTTTGTTTCATTTTCTTTTAGCATATAAAGGAAGTCTTCGGCATTCTCAATAGATATTACTTTGTAACCTAATTGTGATAGCCCCTTTTGTAATAGATATCGAATTCCTTCTTCATCATCAATTACAACAAGTGTATATTGAGATAGATTATCCATTGAGATTTTGTTCCTCTTCGTGATCGTTTAGTATTAGATGGCCCATTTTTTCTTTTTTTGTCTTGAGATATACAAAATTCTCCTTTTCAGGAGGGATTTCCAGCGGCACTCTTTCTATAATCTCCAGACCATAACCATCAAGTCCGATGATTTTTTTCGGATTATTAGTAATCAATCTTATTGTATGAAGGCCAAGATCTACAAGAATCTGCGCGCCAATACCGTAATCTCTTAAATCGGGTGGGAAACCTAACTTAATATTAGCCTCAACAGTATCTAAACCGTTGTCTTGAAGGTGATAGGCTGTTAGTTTGTTCCCAAGCCCAATACCTCTTCCTTCCTGTCTCATATAAAGTATAACTCCTGTGCCCTCATTATCAATCATCTGCATAGCTTTATGAAGCTGGAAGCCACAATCACATCTAATGGAAGCAAAAACATCACCGGTTAGGCATTCTGAGTGAACACGCACAAGAACATTTTCTCTGCCATTAACTTCACCCTTTATTAGAGCAACATGGAGTGCATCGTCAACCTCTGTTTCATAGGCTATTATCTTGAAATTCCCAAATGTTGTTGGAAGATTTGCTGTTGACGAAGCTCTTTTTATTAAACGTTCTTTATGCTGTCTATATTTTATTAGATCAGATATTGTGGCTATTTTTAATCCATATTTATCTGCAAATATATCTAGGTCCGGACGTCTTGCCATTGTTCCATCATCATTTAATATCTCGCAAATAACTCCAGAAGCCTTTAGTCCTGCAAGGCGAGCAAGATCAACTGCGCCCTCTGAATGTCCGGCTCTTACAAGCACACCGCCCTCCTTTGCTGCAAGGGGGAAGATGTGACCTGGTTTTGTAAGGTCTTCTGGTCTTGTATTATCATCGATTAATGTTCTGATTGTGGTAGCTCTGTCATGGGCGGATATACCTGTTGTAGTCCCCTTTGACGCATCAACAGAGATAGTGAAAGCAGTGCAAAATTTATCAGAATTCTCCTGGACCATTAGTCTAAGTCCTAGAGTATCAAGTTTTTCTTTTGTCATTGCAATACAGATAAGACCTCTACCGTATTTTGACATAAAATTTATAGATTCTGGAGTACAGAACTCAGAAGCTATTACTAGATCCCCTTCATTTTCTCTATCTTCATTGTCAACGAGAATAATCATTTTCCCATTTCGAATCTCTTCAATTGCTTCTGAAATTGTGCAAATATTCATTTTACCCTCTTTTAGAAAATGCAGGCTCATAATAACAAGTGTTATTTATAATTTTGGAATTATTTAGATAATCCTCTAATGAGCGCAGTTAAAATCAATGAAAAAATTAAATTATCAGATAGAATTTTATTTTATTGATTTCTGTGAGCCTGTCCTTATTTTGACATAACAATAGACCTTATAATATTCGTCAAGGTTTTTTATTGCTATTATTATGTCAACATAAAAAAATGTTTTATTTGGTGAAATATATGATAATTGAACAGATATTAGTTTCTAAGCTTTGGGTGTTCTGTTATCTGCTTGGAGATGAAAGATCAAGTGAGGGAATTCTTGTTGATCCTGCAGGTGATTATAAAAAGATATTTCAAAAGATAAAAGAGCATAAACTAACAATAAAGTGGGTAATAAATACACATGGACATTTTGATCATACTTCTGGAAATGCATATTTCTTAAATAAAACTAATGCTAAGCTTTTAATACACAAGGCTGATGAAATATGGTTAAGAGGAAGAATGAGTAGGCTTTTCACAAGAGTTATGGGTGGAAGAACTTCTCCTGAACCAGATGGATATTTAGAGGATGGAAATGAATTAATTATTGGAGATACAATATTCAAGGTGATTCACACACCAGGACATTCAAGGGGAAGTATATGTTTATATACTTCAGGGCATGTTTTTACTGGTGATACACTTTTT
>JAXHTB010000084.1:0-12083 GCA_034190185.1 Spirochaetota bacterium
CTATATTATCACTGCTAAAGGATCAAAATATAAAAGGAAATGATGCAATTTTTAATTCTTTTATAAAGATCATTGAGATAAAAAATGTAAGTCACAACATTTAAAGGGTTAATATTGAGTATGAATTTTTTTATATTTTCTTGACAATTTTCGTATATCAGACGATAATGTCTAAAATAAAAAAAAGGAGTAAAAATTATGAGAAAGCGGTTTTTAGTATTTTTTATCGGCGCAATAGTAGCATTACCCCTTATAATCTATGCCGGTGCACCTACAAAAGATATAAAGGTTACTAAGATCGGCAACAAAAAGGGGCCAGCAATCTACAGCCACACAAAACATGAAAAAGCAGGAATTAAAAATTGTAAAGAATGCCATCATCAAGGGAACCAGGATGATCCCTGCGCAAAATGCCATAAGGGCAAAAAAGGAAAAAAAGAGATTCACAAAAATTGCAAGGGATGCCATACAAAAATGAATAAAGGACCGAAAGGTTGTAAAGATTGTCACCAGAAGAAATAGCTAAATTATTAAATATGATTACAGAGGGATGTCCTAGACAGGGCATCCTTTTTTTTACTTAAATTCATCATATCGTTATTAAACTCCATACCTAGATTTAACCAGGAGTAAGCTATACTACAGATATTCATTATTCTATAAGTGTTATCAACTAATTATGTATGTTAAAATTATAATACTTAAAACCCTGCTCCTTTTCTTTTATATAATCACCTTTCAGCTTTTATATGCTGAAATAAATAAAAGGATATTGAATGATGGAACTGTTGAATATTACTCTGTTGATAAAAGCAAAAAAGATAATACACATAAAAGGACTGCTTTTAAAAGTACTTATAACAGACTTATAAAAAAAATTTCATCACAGGAAGGTGTAGAAACATACCTTATACAATGCATCATCAAAATTGAATCAAATTTTAAGGCTGATGCAGTATCTAAAGCTGGAGCAATGGGACTTATGCAGATTATGCAGGAGACCTCCAGATTCTATAATATTCAAGATCCGCTTGATCCAGAGGAAAACCTGCGAGCAGGCATAAAACACTTTAAATCCCTATTGCAATATTTTAAAAATGACATACCTCTAGCATTAGCAGCGTATCATGCCGGGCTTGGAAGGGTAAAAAAATCTTTAAAAATCCCATCAATTAAATCAACTATAGATTATGTAACCAAGATTATGCGCCTTTATAACGGCCAAAGTATAAACAGTATAGGTCCGAAGGTTAAGAGACTCTATAAGAGAATTGAAAGGAATGGAACTATTGTTATTTATAATTAATGATTATTTCTAATATCTTAACAATTAATTACTAAAGTAATGAGTGCTTTAAAAGTACTGGATCCTTTAAGCAGTATTATTGGTTAAAATCAGATGTTCTGAGTTAATCCCCAATATATGAAGAATCAAATAATTTCACTAAACATACTTCTCCTCATCCTTACGCAAATTAATCAATCCATTATCACTTAGCTCTCTCATAACCCTCACAATTTTCTCCCGGGCTTCATTTATCTCAGATATTCTCCTAGGCCCAATTTCATTCATTTCGTTTAGTATATCAGTCGCTCTATTAAGACTCATATTCCTGAAGAACTTAAACTTAATCTCATCACCAGCTCCCTTTAGGGCTATCGCAATTTGATAGTCATCATTCAGTTCATCAATGACAACCTGTATTTCCTGATGAGTCAGATTCACAATTTGCTCAAAATTAAAGATACTTGCCCTTATTTTTTCAGCGATATCTGGGGAAGTAATATCGAAATAATCTATAAGTCTTTTTTCCTGATCAAGACTCATGCTGCCAAGGATATTTACAAGAGTGTCTATTCCATCTGGCGCTTTATAATTGTCGTTAAGTTCAATCTGCTTTTCGCTTTTGACTTTGAGGGTTCGGGCAATTTCAAGAACTGCTTCAGGTGATGTTTTTCCCATTCTTGCCATTCTTTTTGAAATTTCCTTCCCGGTATAAGCAGGCAAAATATTTAATATATCAGCCGCTTTGCGCGAAGGTAGATGAGAAAGGGTAACAGCTATTGTCTGAGGGCTTTCATTTTCAAGCAAGGATGCAAGATGTCCCGAATCGATATTATTTACAAAATCAAATCCCTTTTCAAGGTCTTTTTTTGTAAGCTTACTAAATATCTCATCTGCTTTTTCTTCTCCAAAGGCAGAGACAATAAAATCTCTAGCAATATTCTCACCGCCATAGACAGCTTTATGATTCTTTCTAAATTCAACCATAAATTCGCCAATCATCTCTTCTTTCTCTTCAATAGTAATCTCGCCGATTTTTGCTATCTCAACAGTAATTTTATTTAAAATATCGTAATCAAGGTATTTCATAACCCTTGAAGCAGCATCAGCTCCAAGAATTACCATGAGAGCTGCGACCTTTTCAAGGCCTGTCATTTCCTCAATTGACTTCATATAGTATCTGCACTTAGATAACTTTATCTATGTATTTAATAACATTTTGCGGGCATACTTCAGCGCATTTACCGCAATTAATACACTTATTATAATCAATAACAGTAAGAAAATTTATAACCTCAATAGCTGAATCGATATCCGAATTATCAGCAAATACCTCTCTGCATGCTTTTTCGCACTTTTTACAGGCAATACACCCCACAGAGCACCCCTGTTTTACAAAACGCCCCTTTTCCCTATTTTTGCAAAGTACATAAACATCGAAATCACTATCAACAAGACGAATAATACCTCTTGGACATGCAGAGATACAGTTCCCACAACCTGTACATCTTTCCTTATTAACCTGTGGAATTCCATTTTTGTTAATATAGATTGCATTAAAGGGACATGACCTCTCACAATCTCCCAAACCAAGGCATCCGTATTGACATACCTTAAATCCGCCCATAATCTGTTCAGCAGCCAAACAGCTTTTAGGTCCGTTATAAATAAATTCAGTTAAAGCAACATCATTGCCGCCTTGACATGCAACACGAGCAGTTTTAGGTTTCTGAAATTCAGCCTCAATCCCCATTATCGAACAAATGGTATTTGTAACTTCAGAACCGCCAACAGGACAAAGATTCGGGGCGATGCAGGAATCCACTATTTTTGCGGCATATCCTGCACATCCAGCTTCCCCACATGCACCGCAGTTGGCATTAGGAAGTGCTTCTAGTACAAGTGCAAACCGAGGATCCCTCTCTACATTCAACACTAACTTTGCAGTTGACAGCATAAATCCAAATACAATCCCAATTGAGGTAATGATTATCACAGAAGATATTGATGGGAAAATAATCTCAAACATATATATCTCTCCTGAATTAACATAATTGAATACTTTCAATTAATATTAGCTATATAGATCGATAAAAATTAACAATTATTTTACTATCGTAAAGAATCTATAATTAAAATTTTTTCAAAAATATACTTCTTTTGTTTCAATTATTTTTCAGGTGGGAGGTTATGTCGAGAATTTTTTAATATAATTTTTCTTATTGATTAATCTTTTAGATATATTTTATGAAAATCATGTGCGATCCTGACACAATTTGCTTCAGCTATATTATTATCATAAATTGACAAAAGCTTGACATAATATTCATTTGCTTTATTGTGAGTAAAAAATATATGTTTATTGCCTTATGAATGTTAAATTTAGGAATTATTGGATGGATGTGTGAGTATAAAGGATAAATAAAGTAGCAAGATTGGATTGCTGTTTTCTTTAACATCGATTTGCTACTTACCTTAAATACTCAGACTAAAAAGCACTTAAGCGTTGATAACAGATATATCCTGCATAAATTGTAAAAGTAAAATAAATACTCTAAGGCATTACAATATTATGGAAACTGATATACAACAAGACTTTCAGAAAGAAATAATTGAAGCGGTTAATAATGGCAGCGACCTAGTATTTATATCTTATTCCATGCTTGAAAATACTGAAGAAAAAATAAAATTTGCACTTGAAAGGATACTTGAGAAATATAAAAAAGAAGATTTGATAACTCCGATCTTTTCATGCATAAAAGAACTAGTCTCAAATTCTATCAAAGCAAATGCAAAAAGAATATTAATTGATGAAGGAATAATCACAAAAAATGACACTATTATTGAAGTAATTACAAAATTAAGAGCAGTTCTGAATGAGACTGCATTACTTGAATATGGTTTAAAGGGGAAAAGAGAAAAATTATCAACCAGGGTCTACTTGATGGTACAAAACAAAAATTTGATTATCAATATAATAAATAATCTACCTCTTTCAAAGGAGACGTTAAACAAAATAAATGACAGAATTGAAAAATCTTCAAAATATGACAGCATAGCAGATTTTTATCTTGAACACCCCGATCCTGCTGCTGAAGGTATGGGGCTTGGACTATCTATGATTGTTGTACTTTTAAATAATATCAACATTGATTGGCGCAATTTCACAGTAACAACTGACAATAAAGAAAAAACCTTTGCCAAGATCATAGTACCACTAGATAATTAGATAGAAACGGATCTATTCCTTAGAATATTGATGACTTTAATAAACCGTTACCCGCATAACTAATCCTTAGGTATAAGAGTATTCTGGCAGATTAACTAATTATTCACAATAAAATGATATGAAATTTATAATAAATCGGTCAAAATTAGATGGTATGATAAATATACCAGGCTCTAAATCTCATACAATACGAGCCCTTGTATTTGGTCTTCTTGCGCATGGCAAGTCAATTATCGAATTCCCACTTGACTCAGCAGACACAAGATCATGTCTTGAGATGGTTAAGCAATTCGGGGCAGATGTTACGATTGATAAGAATATATGGAATATTAAAGGAATGGCAGGAATGCCCAATATACCTGATAATATAGTTGATGTTGGCAACTCCGGCACTTCCCTCTATATAGGGCTTGGACTGGCTTCTATAGTAGAAGGTTATACTGTTTTTACAGGAGACCATCAGATCAGAAATCGACCTGCCGATGCACTGATCAAATCAATAAATGAGATTGATGGAAAAGCCTTTTCAACAAGGGATAATGGAAAACCGCCAATTGTAGTCAAGGGTAGAATCAATGGAGGTGAGACAAGTATAGAAGCTGTAACATCGCAATATCTTACATCGCTTTTAATTGCTGCACCGCTCGCCAAAGGCGATACATTGATAAAGGTTCCGCTTTTATACGAAGCGCCCTATGTATCCATGACACTTAATTGGCTGGAAAAATTAGATATTAAATTTGAAAATAGAGACTACAAGGAGTTTTATATAAAAGGTAATCAAGATTATAGATCGTTCAAAGAATATATTCCCGCAGATTTCTCTTCTGCAACCTTTTTTCTTGTAGCTGCCGCGATAACAGGTTCCAGATTAACACTAAATGGACTTGACATGAATGACACTCAGGGCGATAAAGAGGTAATAAACATATTAAGAGAGATGGGCGCATATATAGAGATAGGTGAAAGATCTGTACTAATAGAGGGAGGCAGGTTAAAAGGAGGGGTCTTTGACCTTAATGCAATTCCAGATTCACTGCCAGCTCTGTCAGTTGCGGCGTGCTTTGCTGAAGGGGAAACAAGTCTTGTGAATGTTCCTCAGGCAAGGCTTAAGGAGACCGACAGGATAAAGGTAATGCATGATGAGCTCAAGAAAATGGGCGCTGATATTGAGGAGTTGGAAGACGGCTTAAAAATTAAAAAGAGCAATCTAACCGGTGCAAAAATTGACGGACATGGGGATCACCGTGTTGTTATGTCAATATCTGTCGCTGGACTCAATGCAGATGGGACAACTGAGATAGATACCGCAGAATCAGTTGCAATAACATTTCCCAGCTTTTTACAATTGATGAACTCCATAGGCGCTGATATTAATAATTACGTAGGAGCATAAGATATGGCATTAAGGGGAGTTAGGGGCGCTATCACAGTTGATTCAAATACTAAAGAGGAGATTGTAAACAGGACCAAAGAGCTGTTGAATATGCTTGCAAAAAAAAATGATATCCATTTAGATGATATTGCTTCTATAATATTTTCTGTAACCGAGGATTTAAACGCTGAGTTTCCAGCGGTTGCAGCGCGGAAAATTGGGTGGGTTTTCACACCACTATTCTGTACACGAGAGATAAATGTGCCTGGAAGCCTTCAGGGATGCATTAGAGTGCTTATGCATATAAACTCAAATATTGAACAAAAGGACATTGTAAATGTATTTCTTCGTGATGCAAAAAAATTAAGACCAGACCTAGAAACCAAGGAAAAAGATAAACATTATATTTCGGATGAATCATAATGAAAACACATACAATATATTAATTATTCGATTCAGCTCAATTGGTGATATCATCCTATCAAGTCCTTTGCTCAGATCTATTAAAGAAAAATATCCTAATGTTAAAATAGATTATCTTACTTTATCAGAAAACAGTATTCTTTTAAAATACAACCCATATATTGATAGATTACTGTTGATAGATAAAGAAAAAGGATTTTCAGATATTGTAAATAAGAGTATTATATTAAGAAAAATAAAATATCATTATATAATTGATCTTCATAGAAACCTCAGAAGTCTCATCTTTAAACTTTTTCTAAAATATCAAAAAAAAACTAAACTTAATAAACACTATATTAAAAGATTTTTATTAGTGCATACCAATATTAATCTATATTGCAGTCCCTATTCTGTAATAAACAGATATTATGATGCAGCTAAAGTTTTAAATATTCAATCTGAAAAAAATACAGAAATATGGACAAACCATGAAGACCTAATTAAATCAATTGAAACTATTAAAAGCATATCCAACCTCAATATTTCACCAATAACAGGACATTTTATAGGAAGCAAACAAATTCAGCAGGGGTTAATAAATAAATATAAACAAAAGATAATATCTATTATGCCTTTTGCAAAGTGGAAGACCAAAGAATGGGGAGACTCTAAATTTATTGAACTTGGTTGCAGATTGACTGAAGAAGAAACCTATGTTTTTATTCTTGGAGGTAGTGAGGATAAAAAAAGATGCGAAGAGATATCCAGGTGTATCGGAAAGAACGCAATTGCGCTTGCAGGCAGACTTACTCTTCTTGAGACTGCAACAGCCCTATCTATTTCAGATTGTCTTGTTACAAATGACACTGGTGTAATGCATTTAGGAGGGGCAATATCTATTCCGGTTCTTGCTATATTCGGGTGCACAACTGAAGAACTCGGATTTTTCCCCAATGAAAGATCTGCGAAGGTAATACAGATTCCTGTAAAATGCCGTCCCTGCACAGCAAAAGGACGACTGGAATGCCCTAAGAAGCATTTCAGATGCATGAAAGACATCACAGTTGATACAATATATTCATCTCTTAAACAAATGTTAAAGAGTAATTAGTCTCTGATATCTTTAAATAAAAAGATCTCAGAGGAAACATAATAAATACGAAAATAAATTCATCATTCAATTAAATCATTTTCAATCCCATAATCAGACAGAGAGAAATCTATAAATTCGATGCCCATACCTGCCTTTTTTTTGTCATTTTCATCCTCTCGCATCCATCGAACGATCCCTTTAATTTCAAAAGGCTCCTCTTTACCAGGAACATAAAGTGACAGTTCAACTTCAGATCCAATATTTATTGGTTCAGGTGTGGAAATAAAGATGCCTCCACTGCTAAGATCAGCAGAAGTGCTGAATGTCATACCGTCTATTGAATGAACCTCAGATTTTACCTTTGTAACGATTCTGGCGCTATTCCTCTTTTCAACCATAATATCTCCTAAAAAATGGAATTAATAATTAATTCATTTCTTTTAATAGAAGGATAAACAAAGTGTTAAATTAATAAATCTTTACTTTTGTTTTATATTTTATTAGAGAAGTATAAATAATACAATCATTTTTTAATTTCTAAATCACTCTGTTTTCTGCTGTTCTCTAATATCTTCTTCAGTTCAGGGATACAGGAGCTGCATCCTGATCCAGCCTTTGTATAATTTGTAATATCCTCAACAGTTTCAAGATTATTTTCACTAATTACTTTTTTTATATATTTTTCTGTTATTTCATAGCACTGGCATACAATCCTATCCTCGGTATCTTCTTCAGCTAAAACTTCTATTCCCTGCCAGTTCGCAATAGCCTTTTGAAGCGCCTCCTTTCCCATCACAGAACAATGCATTTTCTGTTCCGGCAGCCCTCCAAGATATTCAACAATATCCTTGTTAGTTATCTTTTGAGCTTCCTCAACAGTTTTTCCTTTTACCATCTCGGTTAATGCAGAGGATGAAGCAATGGCGCTTCCGCAACCAAATGTCTGAAATTTAGCATCAACAATTATATTATCCTCTATCTTTAAATAAAGCGTAAGTGCATCTCCACATGTAATACTGCCTGTTTCACCCACTGCATCTGCATTATCAATAACACCAACATTTTTAGGATTTGTATATAATTCTTTAACTTTATCTGAATATTCCCACATTTTAATATCTCCATTCTTAGTCTATATTTAGCAATTATGTTATTTTACAATGATTTTTTAGCAAACCTTGTTATTATTAGTAATATTACACTATTATCCCTAATTTGTATTAATTATCTAACCCTAAAGGCTCAAAAACCTATCGATATATAACATTTTAAACATATGTTATATCAAGTATTTTATACAAGTTGTTTGCTTTTTTTTAATATATCACTATTATTGATTTAACTTCAAAAGTCTATTCATATAATATTCAAATACAACCGAAAAAAGATACAAAGTAAATAATATTTTGAATAATAAGCTTTTGTGATTAAAACTCTAACTTATATGTACTTCCCCTTTGAGAATTAAATTTATCCCAATTGCTGATCAATTAAAACATCACAATTTGATAAAAATTATAATTTGAAGCTTCCTAATTAGGAATATACTATCTTTTTAATATAAATTGCTTTTTTTTATTGCAGTAAAATATTAATATTTGTAAATTAAAAAAATTGCAGAAAATCATTGTTTTTTATATTAAGAAATGAAATAATATTAACTCATGATGCTGTTATTAAAAATGAAAGGAGTATAAATAAAATATGCTTGAGAGAAGATGGAAAATTAAAATTACACTAATTTGTAATATTATTCTTATTTTTGGATGCCTTAATAAAACAGAGGGACTAAAAAAAACAGACATAAATCCAATAATTGAAATATTTTTATCCAAACATGTAAAATATAATAGATTTAACGACGATATATCCCAAAAAACTCTTGATAATTTCCTCAACAATCTCGATCCAGGGAAATATTATTTCCTTAAAAATGATATTGAAAAATTATCAAGGCATAGAACAAAAATTGATGATTATATAAGAGAGGAAAAGTATGATTTTATCTTTGAAATCTTCCAATTATACAAAAAACGATTTGCAGAAAGTTTAAGGATATTTCATACTCAAATTGAACGAAAATATAATTTTAATAAAGAAGAAAGCATACCTATTGACCGAGAATCTATAGACTATCCTAAGGATGAGAACAATAAAAAAGAGAGGTGGCGAAAAAACATTAAGCTGCAACTACTCAATCAACTTTCTTCTGTGAAGAACATTGACGAAGCAAAGAAAAAAATAAAAAAGAAATATAATCTCATTGAGAAACGTGTTAACGAGATCGATGTTGAAAGAATGATTTCTACATTTGTTAATTCCTTTTCAACAGCACTGGACCCCCATTCGAACTACCTGCGACAGGAAGATCATGAAGACTTTATGATTTCTACAAAATTAAAGCTTGAAGGAATTGGTGTGCTTCTTCGCTCTGAGGATGGATTTGTAAAAGTTGAGTCAATTATTGCAGGAGGCGCAGCAGCTAAATTGCCAAATGATCTAAGATTACAACATAATGATAAAATTGTATCTGTAGCTCAAAGCAAAGGAGAATTTGTCGATGTAATTGATATGGCGCTTAGAGATGTTGTTAAGTTAATTAGAGGAGAAAAGGGGACAAAGGTCAGACTTGCAATTCTAAGAGAAGCAGATGATAACCACAAGCAGGTAAGACTTATAATCCCTATAATCAGGGAAGAAATAAAACTTCAGGACAGAGCTGCAAGATCTGATATCTACACTATCAAGAACAAGGACTCACAATTCATCATCGGTTATATAAAACTGCCAACATTTTATCTGGATTTTGATGCTATTCAGGTAAATGATCCTGACGCAAAAAGCTCGTCAAGGGATGTCACAATTCAAATAAATAAATTGAAAGAGAAGGGAATCGATTGCATTGTCTTGGACCTGCGCAGCAATCCTGGAGGAGCGCTGACAGAAGCAATATCTCTTGCTGGATTGTTTATTGACCAGGGTCCTGTGCTGCAAATAATGGGAGCCGGAAAGAATATTCGTGTTATGAGTGATGAAGAGCCAGGTGTAAGCTATGATGGACCCCTTATTGTCCTAATTGACAAATTCAGCGCCAGCGCATCAGAGATATTTGCCGGAGCAATAAAGGACTATAAGAGGGGATTAATAATCGGCGCTTCTCCAACCTTTGGCAAGGGATCAGTCCAGACATATAACGTGCTACCAGGGAATAAAGGCGCAATGAAAATAACTACAGCTCTATTCTACCAGCCTGCCGGCACATCCAACCAATTGAACGGAATTCGCCCTGACATTACTATCCCTGACTTGACATCTGTTTGGGACATTGGGGAAGATCAACTGCGGAACCCGCTTCAATGGGAAAGAATTGTAAGGTCTAACTTTATTCCATATAGGAACTATCTTAAAAAAAATACAACACCATACTTGACTTTAAGATCAAAGAAACGAGTTAAATTGAGCAATAAATTTAAAAAACTAACAGAAAAAATCGATAAATACAGGAAGAAATTACAGAGGAAAGAGATTAGCTTAAAAGAGGAGGCAGGATTAAATGATCAGAAAAGAAAGGAAATTGAAAAAAAGATGCGCAACGACAACGAAAGTAATTTAATTAACCTGGAAGAAGATCTGTTTCTTGATGAAGCATTTAAAATTGCTGTAGATTATCTTCAATTGTTAAGAAAATAGATATAAGAATATTAGCATTAAATAAAAATATTTAGTGCCCTTAAGGCGGGCTTTAAAGAGCTGAAATAAAGGTGATAAGGAGATTTATAAGATATGGAGATAATATAAAATAAGCCCTGCAAGGCTTATTTTGCCACTAATTAAATATTTCGATAAATTATCTCTTTGTAATTTATCGAAATTCTGTTGCGGTTAAATATTTCCATCTTCCTAACCCCCTTATCTCCTTTTCTTACATATTTTTTTCATAAAACTGTACAAAAACGAAATAATACAAACTGCTATACTATTGAATTATAATATAAAGCTATAATGCTTTAAAAATTTTTAATAAAAAATCATACAGTTAATATTTAATGGATTCAGCACAAGAAAATACTGCACAGATATTAGAAAAAAAATACCTTACTATTATTCTTCCTGTTTTCAATGAGGAAAATACTGTTTTAAAACAATATGAAAATATCATTGCTTCAGTAACTCCTTTAAAAATCAGTTATGAAATAATATTTGTGGATGACGGAAGCATTGATCAATCATTTGATATCATAAAAAAAATATCAACAGATGATAAAAAAGTTAAGGTCATAAGATTCAGAAGGAACTTCGGTCAAACAGCAGCTATTGCTGCTGGTATTGCATATTCAAATGGTGATATAGTTGTAATGATGGATGCAGATCTTCAGAATGATGCCAGGGATATCGCAATTTTATTGGAGAAAATTGATGAAGGATACGATGTTGTTAGCGGTTGGAGAAGGCAAAGAAAAGACAAACTCCTATCTAGAAAGATACCCTCAATAATTGCAAACTGGTTGATATCAAAGGTAAGCGGTATAAAGCTGCATGATCTTGGATGCTCTCTTAAGGCATATAGGGGAGATGTTCTTCGCCAGGTTAAGCTCTATGGCGAAATGCATAGATTTATTCCAATTTATGCATCCTGGATAGGAGCAGCTATTACTGAGATACCAGTTAGACACCACCCTAGAACATCTGGGAAATC
>JAXHTB010000085.1:0-12012 GCA_034190185.1 Spirochaetota bacterium
ATTTTGTTAATCATATTATTAACGAATAGATATGATAACCATATCCCACTGCTATAGTTATAATTGAGTATTCATACGATCTTCCATAAACTGATCCAGTTTAGAGATGATAAAAACATATATTTATAACTATACTTGAAAGTTATTCCCCAGAAAAAAAATAAAAACGGTTAATCATTATACAGACAATTTTCTGATGACAGCTGATATAATATATATTATCTGTTTTTTTTTCTTGATTTTAAATGCAATATAATAATTGTTATCCCAATTACTTATTTATAGGAAAAAATATGCTCAAGTTAAAATTTCATTATTGTTGGATAATTGTATTAGCCTGCTTTTTATGCTGCTTTAGCTATGGCGTTTTTTACACCTTTGGTGTTTTTTTCAAGCATCTACAACTTGAATTCGGATGGAGTAGAGGGCTTACTGCTACTATTCACTCCATCCATTGGATATTCTTTCCAATCTCCAGCTTTATAATTGGACGACTTACAGATAAATTAGGTCCAAAACCGCCCTTGTTAATTGGCGCATTTTTCATCGGCTTAGGAATCTCATTACTTAGTCAGGTTCAAAATATTACACAATTCTACATCTTCTATTCTATTGCCTCTTTAGGATCTGGCATTATATGGTCTCTACCAACTGCAATAGTTCAACGTTGGTTTGTGAAATTAAGAGGACTATCATTAGGTATTGTGGCAAGCGGTGTTGGTATGGGATATGCTCTATCCCCATTAAGCAGCATTCTGATATCAGATTGGGGTTGGAGGACCTCTTATATTATTCTTGGGATCGGTATTTGTCTTATCCTTCTACTAGCATATTTTTTAATTGAGAGCAGTCCTCAACAAAAGGGATTAACCCCATATGGTAATCCAGAAGCAGATGAAGACTTAATAATAGATAATCCAAGTGATATTGGTTGGGAAACTAAGGCAGTATTGAAAAATAAACACTTTTGGCAGATATGCGGCATACATATAACTCATCTTTTTGCTGTGATGACCGTTGCTGTGCATTTTGTTATGTTTGCTACAGATAAGGGTATATCTGAAGTTAATGCAGCAACTGCATGGTTTGTTGTAGGTCTTTCCAGTATACCAGGTAGGATAGCAGGTGGATTTATCGGTGAAAAAATAGGATATAAAAATGGATTTATTATTTGTGGTCTGATGAATACTATGATGTTGATCTGGTTTTTGAATGTCGAGAACCTATGGATGCTTTATCTATTCGCTCCTATCTACGGTTTCTTCTATGGAGCACAAACACCTATGCTCCCTGCTATTCTTGGACAATATTATGGCCTAAAACCACTTGGAACACTCATTGGAACTATGATGCTTACAGGTATTATAGGTGGTACAATGGGACCCTACTTTTCTGGATTGATCTTTGACAAACTCGGTAGTTATATTCTTGCATTTGGCTCTGCCTCAGCTTTCTGGGCTCTTTGTGGCTTTCTTGCATTTATTTTAAAAAAACCTATTTATTATAAATAAACAATTCCTTTTTTATAATAATAATTTACTTGACAAGGTCAACTAGCCAAAAGAAAATAGTTAACATATATTTATAATATCATATTATGGAGGAAGAATCAATGGCAAAGGGTGAAGTAATCATCAAGGAAAATAATTGCAGAGGATGCGGTTTTTGCCAGGAATTTTGTAAACAAGGCGCTATCACAATGTCAAAAGATAAGTTTACTCCAATGGGATATATACTTCCGGTTTTTAATAATGAAAAGTGTAATGCTTGTGGTATCTGTGGGAAAATGTGCCCTCACTATGCTATTGAGGTCTATAAGTATACTGACACAGCCAAAGCTAGCTAATGTTCAATTGAATTACTAAGAAGGAGATTTCTTTATGTCGGAAAAAATGTTTGTACAGGGGAATGAAGCTATTGGATGGGGAGCAGTTTCAGCAGGTTGTCATGGCTTCTTTGGGTATCCAATAACTCCCCAAAATGAAACAACTGAATGGTTTGCGCGCGAATTCCCAAAAAGGAATAAAATATTTATACAGTCACAATCCGAGGTAGCTTCAATAAATATGATCTATGGTGGTGCATGTGCTGGCTATCGGGTAATGACATCTACATCCAGTCCAGGATGGGGATTAATGCAGGAAACAATATCGCATTTTGTTGCCTCAGAATTACCTTGTGTTATAGCTTTGGTACAACGCGGGGGGCCCGGTTCTGGAAGTATTCGACACTCCCAGATGGATTATATCTCAGCTACACGAGGAGGAGGTCCTGGTGGATATAAAAATATTGTACTAGCTCCTGGTTCAGTTCAGGAGACACACGATTTAATGCAGCTTGCATTTCATCTGGCAGATAAACATCGTAACCCTGTAATTCTGCTTACTGATGGGATACTTGGACAGGTATCTGAATCGATGGAATTTAAAACTATTGAATATGAGCCTTTAGAAGAAAAAACCTGGGCTGTAAGAGGCCGTGACTCTCATAAAGATGGAAAAGGAAGACTTATCAATTCGGCTGTTGGGATTTTACCATCAACTCATCCAAATTATATTTCATGGTTAAAACATATTGATGAAAAATACAAAAAAATGGAAGAAACTGAATTAAGATACGAAAGCTATGAATTAGAAGGAGCTGAAGTTGTTATAGTCGCTTATGGATACTCCTCTCGTGTATCTAAAGAAGCTATAAACAAAGCCAAAACTCAGGGGCTTAAAATCGGACTTATTCGTCCTATAACACTCTGGCCTTTTCCTTTTGAAATAATAAATCAAAAAGCAAAAGAGGGATGCAAATTCTTAGTAGTTGAAGATAGCCTGGGACTTATGATCGAAGATGTAAAGACTGGAGTTGGAGGACAAACAGACGTTCATTTAGTCAGCATATTGGACCGAAATATCCCTACTGACGGCGGTATGATAATGCCAGGCAAGGTACTTGAGGAGGCAAAGAAATTATTATGAGTGGACATATTGACACATCAAAAATGACTGAGGTTTGCGTAAATCCAAAGATATATAAGGATCCACCTGGCGCATCTATGTATTGCCCAGGATGTCAGCATCCTGTTATTCACAGGATTATCGCTGAGGTTCTCAATGAATTAGATATTGAGGGTAAAGCTATCTGTATGATGGGCGTAGGATGTCATGCTTTTTTCCAGGTTTCATTGGATATCGATGTAGTAAGCTGTGCTCATGGACGCGCGCTCGATACAGGAACAGCAATAAAACGACTTAATCCTGATGCTATCGTTTTTAGTATTCAGGGCGATGGAGATTGCGTTGCTATTGGAGCAGGCGCATTTGTTGGTGCTATGACCCGTGGAGAAAGAATTACAACAATAATGTATAACAATACTAATTATGGAACTACAGGCGGACAGATGGCTCCGACTACCCTTATAGGTCAGAAGACAACTACAAGCCCAAATGGACGAGATCCATCAATAGAAGGATATCCAACACACGCTGCTGAACTTGCTGCAACCTTTACATCTACAGTTTACAGCGCCAGAGGATCGGTAAATTCTGCTGCGAATTACCAGCGTACAAAGAAATATATAAAAACCGCGTTTCAAAAACAGATGGACGGCCTTGGTTACAGTTTCGTGGAAGTCCTATCCGCTTGTCCTCCGAACTGGCACTTGTCTCCAGTAGAATGTATAAAGAGAATTGAAGAAGAGATGATCCCTGAATTCCCATTAGGTGAAATTAAAAACGTGGATAAAATATAGTATCCCCAATTCAATTGAAAATAAAGGAAAGAATTATGGAAAATAAATCAACAGAGAAGACTGATATTATTATGGCAGGACTGGGCGGGATGGGTGTGCTTTTAGCTGGACAGATACTCTCAGGTGCGGCATTGAAATATTTTAACCATGTGTCATGGCTGCCTTCTTATGCGGTTCAGAAAAGAGGAGGTTTATGCGAGTGTACAGTTGTCTTTTCTGACAATGAAATTGCATCACCCATAATTGATCAGGCTCAGACTGTAATAGTATTTGATTCCTCGCAATTTTTGACTTTCGAAAATAGGGTTATACATAATGGCCTGATGTTAGTAGAGAGCGCTGGGTTTAAGGATGAACCGAGCAGAAATGATTACAATCTAGAGAAAATACCAGGAATGGAGATAGCCGTAAGTATGGGTGAAGGACAGATAAACAACCTTATACTCCTTGGTACATATGTTGGCATGTCAAATAAAATACCTTCTAATCTTATTGAAGATGAGATGGAAACAAGGTTTGGAAATAGAAAAGCTATATTAGAACGCAATCTAACAGCTTTTCGAAAAGGCTTGGAGCTTGGAAATTCGAAGAAAATTTGATATGTTCTCTGTCAATTTATCTATCATTGATAATTCAAGATAGATAAATTTAAAAAAAATGAAAGATAAATGGCTATAATCAAAAAAGGCTCATTACTATAAATGTAAAGAGCCTTTTTTTGCTTTATTATGGTAGATAATGATAAAAGATAGTAAAGTGAATGTGATAAAATAGATTCTTCGGTGCAAAAGAATTCGTCGAGAATCGATGTAAGGGTGCAGGGCTATCCGCCCATGCTATTCCCATTTTTCCCTATATTGTATAAAGTATGCACAAATAATAAATGAACCCTCTACGCAGGCTTTAGCCTGCGATTCTCTTAATCTACATTTAGCAAAAAATATACATTAAAAAATCAAACGAAATTCCGATGCAGTACAATTACCATGATATTTCAATATCTATAAAAATTTAGTCCTAGAGTATTGATGAATACATAGATTTAATCTTTATCCTCATCTCACTAAAATAGGCTTATGCCAAACCAAAAAGTCTGGGCAATGCCATAACTAAATCAGGAATATAGGAAAGAAGTAATAGCACAACAACATTCCCCACAAGGAATGGCCATACTTCTTTAATAAGCTCTTCTACTGAAACATTACCAACTGCACAAGAAACATATAAGCAGGTGCCGACAGGTGGTGTAAAGAGACCAATATTTAAATTGATAATCATTACAATACCAAAATGGATCGGATCAAATCCGAAACTCTTCATTACAGGTACTAAAATCGGTGCAAAGAGTATCAATGCTGCACCCACATCAAGCCATGTGCCAATGAATAATAAAAGAACATTCACTAATAAAAGTATAACATACCGGTTTGATGAAAATGACATCAGAAAGTTTGCAATATGATTTGGCAAGTGCTCCATAGCAAATATCCATCCCAAAATACAAGCAGTTGCCAGGATGAATAATAATTTGGCAGAATTCATCATAGACGAGAAAAGAATCGGAGGTCCATCTGACCATTTAAGTTTTCTAAAAACGAAGGCGCCAATTAAAAAAGCGTATGCAACCGCAGCAGCAGCTGCCTCTGTTGGAGTAAAGATCCCACTTAAAATTCCAGCAAGAATAATAAAAGGCATTAACAATGCCAGAATACCATCCTTAAAACTTACAGCATATTCCTTAAGGGTATATTTTTCTTCATTTTTTGGATAATCTCGTTTTTTAGAGATAAATGCCACTATTAATGAACTGACTAACCATATCAACACTCCTGGAACAATTGCAGCAACAAATAGTCCTCCAATTGAAACCCCCATTAATGCTCCATAGATAATAATTATAATACTTGGCGGAATTATAGGACTTACTATAGAACCGGCTGCTGTTACAGCAGATGAAAATCTTCTTTCATAACCCTGTTTTTCCATAGCCGGGATAAATATTATACCAAGAGCCGCAATAGCACCTATTGCAGTGCCTGCAATACCGGCAAAGAACAGACTTGCCAAAAGCACCACCTGTGCTAATCCACCACGCAATCTGCCTACTATCATATTACTAAAAGAGATAAGCCGATCACTTATACCAGATCTGTTCATTAACTCACCAGCTAGCAGGAAAAAGGGGATCGATACTATTACAAACAAATCCATCCCTGCAAATATCTTCTCTGGTATCATCGACAGCAATGACAAATCACCTTTAAAAACAAAATAAGCAACACCAGAAATTCCCATTACAAAGGCAATTGGAAATCCTAACAAGAGGAGTACTAAAAAAATGACCAATACAATAAGAAGAACACTCATATGTCTCTCCTAAGATAAAGCAAATATCTACTCAAATCTGCTAATCTTTCCGACATTATATTTTAGCTGCAGTAAAAACTTATTAAAAGATGAGAAGAAATAGGTATCTTCAATAACACAATCAGGTTATGCAGGTTTCAACAATTTCTGAATATCCCTGATAATAAAATTGATAAGATGAAGGATCATGAACGCGCACATTACAGGTATAGAAAGATAAGGAATAAAAAATGAAATACCGAGGGAAGCTGTATACATCTCCAACCCAAAGATGGCAGCTTTTAGTCCTTCAATAAATAATATAATTACAAAAAGTAACATGAGAAAATGGAAAATTAAATTTATTATTTTAGAATATTTTTCCTGAATTCTTTCAATAAAAATTGTCAATCTGAAGTGTTCTTCCTTTTGTAATATAATAGCGCTGGCAATTAAAGTTCCCCAAATCATCATATATCTAACAGATACCTCGCTCCATGGAAAACAAAAAGAAAAAAGATAACGAAGTATAATCTGTAATATTACAATAAACGTCATTATAAACATGATTATTATACAGAAATACTCCGAAATTATATTTATATATCTGCCAATATTGTTTAGAAGGTTTATCATGAAATTGCTTCCTGATTATGATATTTCCCAAATATAATTAAAACACAATTAAACTTTTAGAAGATTAAATCCTATATGTTGTTTTGCATCACATTAAAAAGATTCAATATTTCTGGAATTCAAATACAAGACCAATAACCTATATAGGGGTAAAGGAGCCTTCACCCCTATATATTCATTTTTGAAGAGTATTTAATGAATAGAAATGTATTATAATTCTATAATTACAAAATATCTTCTAGATATTAACCTCTTTTTTAGCCTTATCAATAGCCCTCAGTATCTTATTTACCCATTTATCACCCAGCTGTTTCTTTGCTAATTTAAGTACTTTGTCCATAGAAAGCTTCTTGAACATATCCTTCTCTTCTTGTGTAGGAACGTAGACTTGTACTCCCTTGGACTTAATATAAGCAAGATCCTGAATCTGCATATGTTGTGAAATACCAATATTAACCTTAGTTGTTAGGTTTCCACAATGGGTTACAGCCTTTTGTAAGTCTTTTGGAAGACTCCTATACCAATTATTATTTATAATCAGACAATATATTCCAAATACATGGGCATCAAGAGTCATATACTTTTGTACTTCTGTAAAGCCTCCAAATTTAAAAGTGGAAATTGGATTTTCCTGTCCATCAACAACGCCTGTCTGAAGAGCTGTGTACAGTTCTGTCCAGCTTATAGGAGTCGGAGAAGCTCCAAGAGCCTTCATCCACTCAATGTGAATAGGCAGTCTCATTACACGCATCTTTAAACCTTTAAGGTCAGCAGGTGTCCTGATTTCCCTTTTATTATTTGAGAGATGCCTAAAACCACCGCCATTCTCTCCCATTGAAATAATTCTCATTCCTGTTTTCTTAATAAAGAATTTATTGAAATCCTTCATAAATTGACTATCAAGACTCAAAACCCTCCAGGCCACCTCTTCAGAAGGAAAAATGTAAGGAAGTGATAAAATTTGAGCTTGAGGCAGGAAGAATGAAAGATATGCTCCTTCAGCATCACAACCCTGCACAGTCCCCTTTTTAGTTTGGACTAATAATGATCTCGGACCGCCTAAAGCGCTTGCGCCATGAAGTTCTACTTTTATCCTTCCTTTTGATAATTCTTCAAGCTTATCCTTAAAAAACCAATTCTGCGCGCTTCCAAAATCCAACGATTCTCTGTCCTTTAAAGGTGTAATCAAGCCTAATTTCATTACATGGACTTTACCAGTAACAGCGCTGCCTTTTTCGCCCTTAGCTCCTTTCTCAGGCTGGTCGCTTGATTCTTGGGAACAGCTAAATAGAAAAATTCCCAATATAAATAGAATAAAACTTCTTTTCATGACAACCCTCCAATTATAATATAATTTTTTTGTAAAATTGTTCTAATAAATTTTATTTAAGATTTACGCAACTCTCAGGAATCTCACCTTTCAGCGCTTTTCTTATGTTACTGCTTGTAGTTCGAAAAATACGTATACGCGCCTCAATTGTGCTTGTTGCAATATGTGGTGTGGCAAAAAGATTGGGCAATGTTAACAGTTCGTCTTTGGGATCCATAGGCTCATCCCAGAATACATCAAAACCTGCTCCCATTATTTTATTCTCTTTTAATGCCTTTATAAAATCTTCTTTGTTTACAATTGATGCCCTTGCAAGATTTATCAAGATTGCTGTGCTTTTCATCTTACATATCTTATCATAATTGATCATTCCATTGGTCTCAGAATTTGCTGGACAATGAATTGAAACAATATCGGAATTCTCTAGAATATAATCGAGTTTATCTAAGCCGCCTTGAAAGTCAATTCCAAGATCTCCAACCTGATCAGGAAACTTATCGATCCCAATTATCTTCATACCAAATGGTTTAGCCCTGACTATCAATTCCCTCGCGCTTCTACCAAGTCCAACAAGCCCAAGTGTCCTGCCTGCAAGCTCAAAGCCAATAGGTTGGAAGAAAATGCCCTGCTTCATTAACTCTCTTGAATCAAGCACTTTCTTTATTGTGCATAATATCAGCATCATTCCAAACTCTCCCATTGCTATAGCGCTGCCTTCAGGTTCATTTGCAACAATAACATTCTTCTTTGTCGCTGCTTCAATATCAACCGTATCCAAACCTATCCCTGCTTGAATAACAGCCTTTAATTTTGGGGCAGCGTTGATCATCTCTGCTGATACAGGCATAACCGCAGGAATGATGATATCAACATCAGACAACTGTTCTGCCATATCCTTACCATCTTCAAACGGAACAACTTCAACATCCATATCCTGAAGATCTGAAGTTAAGGCTTCTACTAGATTTGGAAATCCTCCTGCTCCGGAAAATATTTTAAAAATATCGGCATTTACTCCTAAAAGCATTTTTACTCGCTCAGCCATGTATTCACCTCCTCATCTATTTGATATATTAAATTTTTATTATGTAACTACTCAGCTATGGCATACATCTATAAAAATAATTGATTAAATGCAAAAAATTTAATAATAAAATTATTATAGAAAAAATGACTTTCGACTTTACTACATTAGTTCTTTATGGACTCAAAGAAAAGAGAATTATAAGGATATGGAGATATGTTAAATAGTTAAATTATGGAAAAAATGATTAAATCTTAGCCCCATCTCTCATCAATCCTATCTAAATCATTGAATCCCTTAACTAATAACTGTTATTTTACTAACAATAAATACTTGAAACAAATCAACATTCTTCAAATAATAAAAAACGTTCAAAATTCCGATACGCTGAAATATTTATCTTTCATCTCACATTAATGCAAAGAATAAAGGTTGGATTTTACATTTTTCTCAATTGAGAAGTAAACACCTGAAGAATTGATAACTATTAAAATTATATAACTTATAGATGCTCGTGATATATTCTAAAAAAGTCAAGCCAAAATAATAAAAAAAAATAGAATTGATTATTTTTTTTATCAATAAGGGAGAAATATTTACAAGAGTCTGCTAATTTTAAAACCATATAATAAAACTGTAACTTGAGGTAGACCAATTTATAGGTCTACTCTAGGCTCAATAGTTATATAAATACAGTTCAGGAGTCAGTACCCCACATTATATTAATAAATATTAAAAATGAGTAGCATATCATATCCAGTAATTAGATAATTGAATTATTAAAAATATATATTATTTAAATTAAGGAAGAGATTAAACACTATGAAAACAGAACTCATATCTATAATTGATGAAGCACTTGACAGATCAGATCAGCTTTCTAAATTGATCAAGGATTTTAAGAAAACCATAATGAAAAAATCCCTCCAAATTGATGAAAATGATGATATCCTGAAGATATATGAATCCGGTTTTCCTACATCCTCATGGGGAATTGCATCACTTAAGGATATTGTAATATCAGAAGGGATTGAACAGGGTCCGCAGGACGAATTATTCTATGAAGATTTTTACTCTGAATCCGGATATCCATTGATTCTATCAGAAAATATAAATAGCCTACGATTCCATACATACTCATTCAGATTTGTTACAAATGATGTCGCAAGTGGTTTTCAACATTATATGGTTTGTGGCGGGGATATTATCGTACTGCAGAAGGGCGATAATGCAGGTGCGTCTGCGCTTGTCCCATTTATGCATGAAGATTCAATACTCAGCTCAGGTATTATCAGAATAAGACTAAATTCAGATATATGCGAAATATTCTATATTCTTAACATACTGCATTTCTATTACCATACCGGAATAATGAAAAATATGCTAATAAACAAATCAGATAGCATAACCAAAACAGTAATCTCAGAGATGATTTTGCCCTTGCCGCCTATTGCAAAACAGAAACAGATAGCTGATTTCATGCTTCAATTATCCAGTGGCATGGTAGCTCAGGAAAATTATTGTGAAGAGATGCTTAAACTTAGAAATAATGTTGAACATTGTTAAAAAATCCTTATAATGTATGAAGATATTCATGTCAGACCGTTTTTATCACGGAGCAAAGAGGAGAGTTCTATTAACAATTTAAAAGCTCTATCAACAGTTTTAGAGCCATCAGGATTAACAAGACAGCATGTGGCAGGCGATAACAGACTTCTTGAAAGAAACAATTCACGATCAATTCCTTTCATATATAGAGTATCCCAAATATTGGAAATAATTGTTTCAAGAGAACCAATTCCTTCCTTTTCAAAAGGTTCGATGTTAGCAGGCACTATTCCCCAGACTATTACACCTCCCCTTTCAAGAAATTTCTTGATAGAACCGGCATATTGAACAAAAACCTGAGCATTTGAATATATATCCATTGAGAGTATATCCAGATCGAGGTTAAGTAAAAAATCCCAGTCAGGATTCCCGCAAAGATGTATTCCCCGCGGGCGTTCAATTAAACTTAAGAAAGCCTCCATATCTTCATGTGCCTTAATCTCATTATAGCCAGACATTGCATTGAAAATAAATTGCAAACCGGGTTCATCAATAAACATAAATGCGTTTGTATTATTTCTTTTTAAACGATTCAATTGCACATTCACTCTTTTTGCCATGATCTCGAATATCAGTGGACGTATAGTATCATTATATAAAATCGGCCTCTTATCCTGATCAACTATATTCAATCCAAAACTTATAGGACCTTCAAGCTGTCCTCTTATAGCAGGCCTTTGTGAAAGATCGAGTTCTAGGAATTTGTGATATACAACTGAATACTTCTTGCTTATATCAAAATAATCAGGCTCTTCAAAATGAGTCATAGTCTCTTCATATTCTTTTAAAAATCGTTCCATAGAAAAACGAATGTTCCTATTTTCAGCGTCTATAACTATTCCCGGGAAATGCTCCGAAGCCTGCACATACATATCCTCATAATAATTTATTAGAGGAAGCTGAGGCCAGAACGGGATATCAAGGGAGAGCGCAAGCTCAAGAGCGCTATCAATATCTTTATGAGGCATAACTGCCATGGCAGTTGTTTGTAAATTTCCGGGAATTGTCATAAAAAATATTTCCTCAAATATTATTAGATATAAAAATGCTGAAAGAATATTGAATGTTCCAATACAAATACATTATATTATAGTTTACAACACATTAATTATAAACTTCTAAAGATCACAAATCCAGACAATACGGTAAATTAAGAGTAAAGAATTGTCAATATAGTTGTGGATCCTTAAAAGAAATAAAGGTAAAGGATTATGAAAAACATTAAAAGATTGAGATTCAACCAATAGAAGTTATAATTACATAATATCAATCAGTGTTTTTTTAGAATCTTTTGTCACCAAAATTATCCATAGCTTGCTTTTTGTC
>JAXHTB010000086.1:0-11980 GCA_034190185.1 Spirochaetota bacterium
AGCAAGTGCTGGAGAATCGTTTATCCCATCACCTACCATACCAACAATATAACCGTTTCCCTGTAGTTCTTTCACTTTGAAAGCCTTATCCTCTGGACGAATCTCTGCAATTATATCATCTATATTTAATTGATCAGCAATTTCTCTAGCAGCTTGCTTGTTATCTCCTGTAAGCATTACAACATTTAATTGTTGATTATGTAGTTCTTTTATAGCATCATAGGATTCTGGTTTTAAAGCGTCGTTAAGGACGATTATACCGGCAAGAGTTTTATCCACAGACATAACAATAATAGTCCTGCCTTTAGCCTGATGTGACATAATACTTTGATCTGCTTGACTAATATCTATATTCAAATCATCAAACCACTTAGGTTTTCCTGCATGTATTAATTTGTTATTCACATTTGCCTGTACACCAAGACCGCCCATAGTCTTAAAGGATTCCGGCTCGAATAGTTCTATTCCTCTTCCTTGTGCCTCATTTACTACTGCTTGCCCAAGAGGATGTTCAGACCCTCTTTCAGCAGATGCACATATTTTTAAAAGCTCGTTATCTTCTTTAATATTTGAATTAAATGAGATAATATCAAGAACTGTTGGTTTACCTATTGTAATAGTACCTGTTTTATCGAGCGCTATTACATCTAACTTTGTCGCTCTTTCCAGTGATTCGCTATTTTTAAAAAGAACACCACCTTCTGCACCCTTTCCTGTGCCGGACATTATAGCAGTAGGTGTTGCAAGCCCGAGAGCACAAGGGCATGCAATGACAAGAACTGCAACAAGTCGTATCATTGCAGGAACGAATTCTCCTCCAATGATCCACCATAATATAAAAGTGATTAATGCAATACCTATAACTGATGGCACAAAAACTGCCGAAACTCTATCTGCCAGCGCCTGAATAGGAGCTTTACTTCCCTGTGCATCCTGAACTAATCTAATAATTTGAGCAAGGGCTGTATCTCCTCCAACCTTAGTAGCCTCAAATTTCAGCATCCCTTCACCATTTATTGTTCCTGCTGCAATACTGTCACCTTTATACTTCTCTACAGGTAAAGGTTCCCCTGTCATCATAGACTCATCAATTGAGGATTCACCTTCAACCACAACACCGTCAACAGGCAGACTCTCACCAGGACGAACAATTAAAACATCACCCACCTTTACATCGGTTATTGCAATTTCGTCTTCCTTGCCGTCCTTTAGAACTGTCGCTGTTTTCGGTCGAAGTTTCATGAGTTTTCGGATAGCACCGCTAGTTCGTCCTTTAGTTCTAGTCTCCAGCAACTTGCCTAGCTTAATTAGCGTAATAATAACTGCAGATGTTTCAAAATAGACATGCACTCCTAAGGGAGGATATATTAATAATGATAATGAATACACATAAGCCACGGATGAACCAAGAGCAACAAGCACATCCATATTTGCGCTGCCATTTTTAATACTGTTCCATCCGCCTTTATAGAAATCCCATCCGATGTAAAACTGAACAGGTGTTGCAAGCGCCCCAAAAAACCAATTGACCCAAGAAGAGTGACTCCATAATCCCAATAAATTAAAATCTCTGCCCATGCTTAATAAAAAAAGCGGAACAGTAAAGATAAGTCCTACAATAAATTTAATTGTCTGATTTTTAATCTCTGCTTTTCGAGCAAGGAATTCAACATCTCCTTCTTCTAAATCTCCTTCTTTGAGAGGGACTGCTCCATAACCTGCCTTCTCAATCGCTTTTATAATATTATTAATATTGGTTTCAGAAGGAATATACTCAATAAATGCTTTTTCGTTAGCAAAATTTACAGAAGCCTTAATAATACCTGGAATTTTTTTATTCAAGGTACGTTCAATAGTCATTGCGCAATTTGCGCACGTCATCCCTGATATAGACAATTCGATTTTGGATGTTACAATATCGTATCCAGCTTTGTTAATTTTAGCTGCAATATCATTAAGCTTAGTTTTATCTGAATTATAGGATATAACGGCTTGCTCTGATGCAAAATTGACATTTACATTGTTCACACCTGGAAGCTTTTTTAAACTTCGCTCAATATTTAAAGCGCAATTTGCACATGTCATTCCTGTTATTGGAATAGTCACATCTTTTTCGGCCATAAATTCTTACCTCTATCCTGATGCAGGATAATTAATTTCTTTTAACATATCTTTAATCTTTTCCAAATTAGCAGGAGGCTCCCATTCAACTGAAATATTTTTTGCATCAGGATTTCCATCAACCTTTAAAACTCCATCAATCTCCATAAGTTCATTCTTTATTGTCATAACACAATGATTACAGGTTATATTTGGTATTGATAAAACCTCTTTATCCATTGGATCTTTCTCCTTCTCTGATGTTATGAAGATCCTGTCTTTAGATTCTCAATCTCCCTTTTTAAATCATCAATCTCATCAACAAGATCACATATTATTCCAGCTCCGATAAGATTAACACCAAGTTCATTCCTTAAACGCTGAATTCGTTTAATTCGAAAAATGGTATCCTCATCAAAAAATAAGATATTACCTTCAACTGGTTCAGGTGAAATAATACCCAAATCCACAAATTTTTTTATAAGATGAGGATGTATTTCTGTATCATTAGATATTTCATCAATAGAAATTACTTTCTTTGATGAATAAAGTCGTACACTTGAATATATCGATATGTCATATTTGCTATCTTTCATTCTATACTTCCAGAAAATAATGATTTTCGCGGATCTTCATGGTCTATTTGGGATATCTCTTTTAAAAGCTCTTTATCCTTTGAACTCAAATGTGTTGGATTTACTATCTTTAATTTAACATATTGATCGCCCTTGCCCCCTCCTGTTTTTGAAAAACCCTTCTCTCTAAGACGAAGCTTCTGTTCACTCTGGCTTCCTGGTGGTATTTTTAAACTTACTGTGCCATCTAATGTCGGAACATTTATTTTTGAACCAAGGGCTGCCTCCCAAGGATATATAGGTAGATTTAAAATAATATCACTTCCCTGTAAGGAGTAAATTCTATGAGGAGTAATAACAATTTTTAAAAATAGATCCCCATTGCTGCCTCCATCAATCCCTTGTCCTCCTTGCCCTTTTAATCTTAGGCGAACACCATCCTTAATCCCAGATGGAATATCTACTTCCAATCCCTTTGGCTTTATAACCAGACCCTGTCCGTGACATGAGGAACATACAGTATTTTCTACAACACCACTCCCTCCACAAGACGTACAAACTTCTTGAGTACTTAATTGGAGGGTTCGCTTACCGCCTTTATAAGCTTCTTCAAGGGAGAGTTTCAGTTCTGCTTCAATATCCGAACCCCTTCGGCGGCGCTTGGGAGCAGCTCGACCTGTTCGAAAACCTTGTCCCATCCCAACTCCTCCAAATATAGTACGGAAGAAATCACTAAAATCGTTAATATCATCAAAATCACTAAAATTAAAATGAGCTTCTTCATATCCAGGAGGAGGCGTATAATCCATCCCCTGCTTCCAATTACTTCCCAATTGATCGTACATCTTCCGTTTTTCAGGATCGCTCAAAACTTCATAAGCCTCACTTACTTCTTTAAATCGATCCTCAGCTTTTTTTTTGTCATCACCAGTATTTAAATCCGGATGGTATTTTCTTGCTAATTTTCGGTAAGCAGATTTTATGTCCTTTTCATCAGCTTTACGATCAACTCCTAATATTTCATAATAATCTTTATATTGGACAGTCATATTATTTCCTCAATTTTTTACAACTCGCACTAAAGATGGACGTAGAAGATCTTCATAAAAATAATAACCTTTTCTAAATTCTTCTCCTATAATTCCATTAGGGAAATCATGAGACTCCATACTACCAATGGCTTGGTGAAATCTTGGGTCAAATTTCTTCCCTATAGCTTCGAAAGAATAAGCCCCATGTTTTTTAAATATTTCAAGAAGTTGTACATATATTACATGAATCCCTTCCTTAAAAGAATTGATATTACATTCTCCAGAACTGAGAGCTCTTTCAAGATTATCAACAATTTCAAGCAATTCAAAAATAAGTTTCTTTTCACCCTCTCTCTTTTCAGATTCAATATCTCTTTCAATTCTCTTGCGGTAGTTATCAAAATCAGCCATTACTCTAAGGTAACATTCTTCCTTATCTTTTATTGTTTCCTTAAGGGCTTTAACTGTTTGATTATGCTCGTGTTCATCATTTACCAGCATACACACCTCTATTATAGTGAATGTTTATCGCGACATCAAACCATCAACTTCTAACTTAAGGATATCGCAATCTGTTATAGGAGTTTTACAGGCATACCCTTCACATATATATACAGCAGCTCTATTATCGATTAAATCCATATCCTTTATAAAGGGAGATATTTCCAAAATTCGCTTATCGTCTGAATCAATATTATGAAATATAGTAATAGAGTTGGGTAGAAATTTATTGCGGACAATTTCTATCATTTTTTTAGCTGTTTCATCATCCGGTGAACCTACAATAATAATCTCTACAGCAGGATAAACCGAGTAATATAGTGCAGACAAAAAATGTGTAAATCCAATAGGATAACAAGAAATCTGATTTGAAAAATATTGTATCAATTGATCAGCCATATTTTCAAGTTTAAAATTTCCTGTAAACCTGAATAAACGCAAAAAATTTAAGGTAGCAACTGAGTTGCCCGAAGGAAGAGCGCCATCCTGGGCCTCTTTTGTTCTTATAAATAGTGTCTCATTAGCCTTTCCGGAAAAATAAAAACCCCCATGTTCCTCATCCCAAAAATTATTTATCATAACTTCATTTATGGATAAGGCCTCTTCCAGATAACTTATGTCAAATGTGGCTTCGTATAATTCAATCAATCCCCATATAAAGAAAGCATAATCATTCAGATACCCTGAGTATGCGGCTTCTCCTTCCCTATATCTTCTAAAAAGTATCCCATTTGGATTTCTTAAATTCTTTAAAATAAAATCAGCGGCTTTCTTAGCTGTATCTATATATACCTGATCTCCTAATGCTTTATAACCTTTAGCAAAGGCAGCGATCATAAGACCGTTCCATGCTGTCAATATCTTATCATCTTTTAAAGGATGAATCCGCTTTTCACGTATATCAAAAAGGTTCTTTCTTGCTTCTTCAATATTAAATCTGAATTTATCTATATGTATATCTTTATCCTTTACGAAATCGATATCTTCTATCTCAATATGTGGAATGTTTAATTTATTCTCAAAATTTCCTTCTGTTGTTATATCATAGTACTGACAGAATAATTCCCCTACCTCTTCCCCCAGTTTACTTATTATTTCATCCTTTTTCCATATATAGAATTTCCCCTCTTCTCCTTCACTGTCTGCATCCTCCGCAGAGTAGAAACCTCCCTCTGATGAAGTCATATCACGAAGAACATAAGTAAAAATCTCTCGTCCTACTCTAGCATAGAACTGATCTTTTGTTCTTTGATATGCTTCAATATATGCAATTGCAAGAAGCGCCTGATCATAAAGCATCTTCTCAAAATGTGGTGTTAGCCACTTAGCATCTACTGAATAACGATGAAACCCAAAACCGATTTGATCAAATAATCCTCCATACCGCATCGACTTTAAGGTTTTCTCAATAATTTTGAGTGCATTAGAATTTTTATCTCGATCTGCCCATCTTAAAAGAAATGTTAAATTATGTGGTGTGGGGAATTTAGGTGCTCCTCCAAAACCGCCCCAATTAACATCAAAATTTCTGGAAAGTTCTTCATACCCTTTTCTAAGGGTATCATGTCCCACAGAGACTATTTTGGTATTGATTATGGATCTAGATTGAACAGCTTCTATAATATCCTCTGAAGCTTTTATTACACGGTTCTTATCATTTTTCCATAAATCTGAAATCAGCTTGAGGATATTTATAATTCCTTTCATTCCCATTCTATCTGACTTAGGAATATATGTAGCTGCGAAAAAGGGTTTACTATCCGGCGTCATAACAATAGTAAGGGGCCAACCTCCGCTTCCTGTCAGAGCCTGACATATAGACATATATACCTGATCAATATCAGGCCGTTCTTCTCTATCAACCTTGATAGAGATATATCTTTCATTTAATGTATTTGCAACCTCTTGATCCTCAAAGGATTCATGAGCCATCACATGACACCAGTGACAGGTTGCATAACCGATGGAAAGAAAAATTAATTTATCCTCTTCCCTAGCCCTTTGAAAAGCTTCATCTACCCAAGGATACCAGTTAACTGGATTATAAGCATGCTGAAGTAAATAAGGGCTCTTTTCATCAATCAGGTGATTTTTATAGGCATCAGTTTGAATTTTATTCACGATTTAATCCAATTTAATTAGATCATTAAATAAAAAAGGACAAGGTTTTTCTGAATCACTTTATATAATTATAACAGCATCAACAAATAATTCATATTCTTCATCTTCATCTAAATCATGTATCTTAACCTTTTCTACTGAGTTTGTGCCTAGAACTTCCATAAGTTCAGACTGTTTTAATATCTTGACGTGAGATTGTTTCAGTTCAGATTTCAATTCATCCTGAATCCTTGGTTGTTTACCCATTGTCATAAGTATAACACGACCGCTTATATCTTCTAACTCCAGCGCTAACTTAGCACTATCCTCTCCGTTTTCTAAAACAAGTATCCTTTTATCCCTTAATTCATCTTTGTTGATATCTTTAAGATATACACCCTTATTTAAAAATTCATTTGTGCCAGGTATATTATTTATATTACAAAGTGTATATTTGATATCTGGATCTGAATCTACATCATCAGCAGTTTTACCTTCCCTGTAATTCTTTATTGCCTCATGCAGAGCATCAGCAGCTAGGTTTGAGCAATGCATCTTTACTGGAGGTAGACCGTCAAGTTCATCAGCAACATCTTTCCTTGTTATTTCCAAAGCTTCATCAATAGTTTTACCTTTTGCAATCTCAGTTATCATACTGCTAGTAGCAACAGCAGAACCACATCCAAAGGTCTTAAATTTAATGTCTTCAATTACATCAGTCTCTTTATTGATCTGTATATATATCTCCATCAGGTCTCCGCAAACAGGATTGCCAACACGCCCCATTGCAATATTATCTCCCTCTAAAGTTCCTACATTTCTTGGATTCCTGAAATGATCCAGTGTCTTTTCTGAATATTGAGTTGACTTCATAATTTTACACCTCCTATATTAGCTGGTTAATGGTGAAAGCTCCCTTAATCGATTAACTACTCCTGGAAGAACAGAAATCACTTTTTCAACATCATCCTTTGTGCTATACCTGCCAAGGGTTACTTCTAATGAGCCATGAGCCTCTTCATGCAACAATCCTGTTGCTATCAATGCATGTGATGGTTCAAGTGTCTTGGATGAACATGCAGACCCGGTTGAGACAGATATCCCTTCATCCTTTAATGAAAGTAGCAGGGATTCGCCCTCTATAAAATCGAATCTAAAATGAGCATTATTTGGTAGCCTGTTCTCTGGGTGCCCATTTAAGTATGCCCTTGGAATATTATCTATTATATTTCTAATTAGATAATCCCGTAATTCCTTCAGCCTTCTGCTCTCTTCTTTCATATTCCTTTCAGCAATTTCAGCAGCCTTTGCCATTCCGACAATCGAAGCAATATCCTCTGTCCCGGAATGGAGCCCTCTCTCCTGACCGCCACCTATAATTACAGGACTTATCTGCACACCCTTACGGATATAAAGAGCCCCCAATCCTTTGGGACCATATATATCATTTGATGATAAAGTTAAGAGATCTATTCCATCCTTTATTACCTCTATAGGCAATAGACCCTCAACTGCAACAGCGTCAGAATGAAAGATTAACCCATTTCCATGTGCAATTTCACTAATCTCTGATACTGGCTGGATTGTACCGATCTCATTGTTGGCATACTGAATTGAAATAAGTATTGTATCTTCTCTTAATAACTCTTTCAGTTTATCGAGTCTTACAACCCCGTACATATCAACCGGAACTTTTGAAATTTCAAATCCGTTCTTTTGCAAGTATTTAGAGATATTATGAATTGAGATATGCTCAACCTCTGATATAATAATATGACTGCCCTTTTTCCTGTTTCTCATGGCAAAGCCAATTATTGCAAGATTATTAGAAGATGTAGCCCCAGATGTAAATATAATTTCATTTGAGTTTTCTGCTTTGATAAATGATGCTATATCCTCCCTGCCTTTTTCTAATGCTGATGTTGCTATATCTCCATCAAGATGCAAAGCAGAGGCATTTGCAAATTTTGTAGTAAAGAAGGGTAACATCTCATCAAGAACCTCTGGATCTACTGGTTTTGACGACTGATAATCTAAGTAGATAGTGCTATCCATTATTTACTCCCTTTAGAACCACATGGTCCCAGAAGCATCCAAAACAAGATCGTTTAATGTTGCTGCTCCTACTATTTTTACTCCATCTATCAATTCCACCTGTTCCCATCCGAGCATTTGTTTAGAAGCCTCACAGACAAGTATCTCAATTCCCATCTCAAGGGTTTTGTCTATCATCTCTTTAACAGACGGGAAGGACCCCATTTTAATATTATCAGCAAATCCAGGATTTAAAATCTTTAAACCCATTCCTAGATAATATACTATTGGCTTCAGGTCCATTGCCTTTGCAGTTTGAGCCAATACAAGCGGTGAATATTGTTTTTCTGGCAGATCTGTTGTCTGAACGTAGAGTAATAATTTTTCATCTTTAGCCATTTCATACCTCCTATTTTACTTTTTTAATAAGGAATCTTAATATATCATCATCCTTTTCAAAATGTAGGATTTCATGTCCTGTACGTTTAGCAAAACGCTTTATATCCTCCTCCGCAGCTGGATCATCTGCAACTACTTCAAGAATTTCACCGATATCTAGTAGGTCTATAGCATTTCTCGTTTCAAATAATGGAACAGGGCAGAACAATCCCACAGTATCTATAACCTTGTCCGATTTAATTGAATTATTATCTGCCATTTCCACCTGCCTCCTAAATATTTTATTTATTAAGTAACTCCAACTCTTTTTTAAGATATGCAACATGAGAAATTTCTTCTTTAATGATCTTATCTAACTGATTTTTGCTCTCTTCATCAGAAGTCATCTCTTTAATGCCCAGATAATAGAGAATTGAATCATGTTCAAGGTCAATTGCAACCTTCAATATTTTTTCCATACTGGCATTTTCCCCAACAAGGTCTTCAATGGGATTCTTTATATCATTGAAGACCTTACCATCCGCCCATGCCCTTAAATATAAAGCCATTTGCCCATCCGGATCAAAGTCTACAGATTTATCTCTTCCTTCAGTTAATTTTTTTCTCATTGATGCAAAGACCTTCTCATGCTCTACTTCCATTGCTGAGAGTTTCTGTAACAATTGACTATATTTTTTATTTTCCTTCTTTTTGGACGCATCTATATAGAATTTAGCGCCATTCCTTTCCATCTGTTCTGCTATCTCAAAAACTTCATCCGAATTAAAATTGATATTCATATAATATGCCTCAAAATAATAAGTAGTTTATCAATTATAGTATCAATTGTAGCTTAATCCTTTTAGTACAATCGATTAAGAAAATGTCTCATTTTTAACAAAATCTGATAAGTCTCTTCTAAATGCCCTGGGCAACAATTCAATATCTGATTTTTTATAACCTACAGCAATTATCAGAGGTATTATTTTATCCTCAGGAATGTTGAACTCTTTTTTGATCATTGCTTCATTAAAACCATCCATAGGATGAGTATTAAGCCCCATTCCTTGCGCAGCAATCATAATCGTCATTGCGAAAAATGAGGCATTTTTTACTGCAAAGGTCTTTCTTGCTATACTATCCTGTTTACCATAGAGTCCCAAAGCGTTTCCCTTAGTACTTTCAACTCCATCACTCTGAATATATCCAAGTTTTAACCAGCTATCGATTACTTTCTCGATATTCTCTTCTAATCCAGCAGGATCTGCAATTATTATTAAATCAACTGAAGCCTCTTCAACCTTTGGTTGATCAAATGCACATCCCCTTAAGACCTTTTTCCTATCTTCATCTTTAACTACAACAACATGCCAAGGCTGAAGATTCATTGAAGAAGGTGTAAGATTTGCAACACTTAGCAACTCATTTATCGTTTCTATCGATACATCTCTGTTCGGATCAAAAAAATTGATTGCTCTTCTGTTCTTAATAACCTGAATTGCATTTAAAGTATTCATTTTTTTATCCCTAATTATCTGGGGAAGTTACCCCCCTATTTTTTCACTAATTGCCTTTCCATAGTCCTGACATGCACGAAGTCCTTCCTCTTTTCCAATCAGATCTTCTTTTAGATTAAAAGATCCAAGATTTGTCATATTCATTTTGAATACATGTTCCATTGTATCAAATATAATAGCAGGCGCATCTCCACTATGAGTATAAGATCCGAAGGCTCCACCTACCTTATCAGCAAGATTAGCTTTCTCCACAAGGAATAAGAATGACTTCATAGGACCTGTAATATCCCTGTGATAAGTCGGACATCCAAAGACATAACCATCATAACCCTGTAGTGCATTCTCCTTTTTTATACTATTAATCGCTTTAACAGTTGCTTCATCACCTTTAATGCGTATGCCCTCAGCAATAAATTCAGCCATCTTCTCAGTATTCCCTTTTCTGCTGTCATATACAATTAAAATTTTTGCCATTATATTCTCCTTATATATTATTTAGCATCTAAACTATCTTGTTGTTGTGGAGAAACAAAAACACGCTTCTTTAACTCATTATCTATCATAAAAATCCCGCTCCCCTGATCTCCAACGAGTTTAAGCTTTTGCACGACTCCATCAGTTGAAGCTTCCTCCTCAACCTGTTCAGATACAAACCATTGCAAGAAGTTATATGTTGCATAATCCTTCTCAAGCTGCGACAATTCTACAATGTAATTTATTAGAACAGTGACACTCTTTTCATGATTATAAGCTGTTTCAAAGGCATCTAATGGAGATTTCCACTCTGCTTGTGGTTTATCAATTATATCTAACAATACTCTTCCACCTCGTTCATTAATAAAATCATAAAACTTTATTGCATGAACAAGTTCTTCTTGAGCTTGTACCCTCATCCAGTTAGCAAAACCACTAAGATTAATTGATTGGAAATATGCCTCCATAGCAAGATATAGATATCCTGAATAGAGTTCCGCGTTTAGTTGCTTGTTCAGTTCTCTTTGTATATTTTCCATTAACATTATACTAACTCTTCCATAAACCATGGAGATTACAGTATTCTCTTACTGTTGCTTGTCCCTCAATACAACAAAATGATGCCTCAGGCGAATCACCTGGTTTCAGATATTTTCTATTGATTTTTCCATCTCCATGAATTACTTCTATCCACTCAATATAATGTTTCTCTTCCATTGGGTGCGCAACATCGCCTACTTTTACTTTAATTGCATCGCCATCTTTTTCAACAACTGGAACATGTTTTTCTTTTGCAGCATCTACTGTATTTTCAGTAAAAAGCTTCATTGGTTGGCCACAGCAGATGAGCTCACCCTTCCCTCCATGAAGCATCTCTACTATATTTCCGCATATTTCACATTTATAAACCTGCATTTTTTCAGTCATTATTCCCTCCAATAATATCATAATTTTTATTAAAACTTAAAATGTTTCAAATTGTTCCTTTTTAGCACCACAGACAGGGCAATCATCTGGAAGAATAGCATCAGAAACATACCCGCATACCTTGCATACATAATATGTTGTTTCACTCTCATCAACCATATGATTTAAAGCCTTCTTATACAATTTTGCATGCACATCTTCAACATCCCTTGACTGACTAAATATCTCTACTGCTTGATTATTCCCTTCTTTTTCTGCTTCTTTAACATATTCTCCATAGGCTACCTCTGCAATTTTAGTTTCCGATTCAAAGCTCGATGCTAAATTCTCTTCTGTACTGCCG
>JAXHTB010000087.1:0-11977 GCA_034190185.1 Spirochaetota bacterium
CTTTTTAAATGTGACATTCAACATCTGTAATAGTTACATCGCAATAATTGTTAGTATAGTAATTTGCGTTATTTCGTTTTTGTACAGTTTAAGATAAAAAATATATAAGTAAAGTAGATAAGGGTGATAATAGAGAAAGGGAGATGTAAATATTCAATTAACGGCAAAATAATCCATGGAGGGTTTATTTTATAAATCTCCTTATCACCTTTGTTTCAGCTCTTTAAAGCCCGCCCCAAGGGCGCTAAATATAATCAGATCTAAATCATCGAAACTTTCATCAATAATTTGCATAGATTGAACAATTCAAGTTCGATAACAATCGATATATCCCTTAGTAAAGCTTAATTCTCCTTTAAAAAATCGTTCATTAGAACAGGTTTCAGCTTCTTTATTGTAGCATTATCATAAACTAAATTAAGAGCTTTGTCAAGTAGGAGTTCTAATTCTATATTTTCCCTCATGCCACTTTGACTAGCATACTCTTCAATCTCTTCAATTGACTTATTGCTTTTTTGTGCTATTCCTTCTATAGTTTTATTGTATTTTTCCTCCGAGAACTTAAGCTCTTCCTTCTTTGCGATTTCAGTAAGTGATAGGGTTGTTTTTATGTTTGAAAGAGCCTCTTCATTTAGTTTTTTATCAAACTCATCTTTATCAATCTTCATCATTGATGTATATTTTTCTATGTCAACTCCTTGAAGCCCTACTCGCTGCTGTATCCTGTCAAAAATTGCCTGCATCTCACTTTTTACCATTGAAGGTGGAATATCAAATTTGCTCTTTTCAATTATCTGTTTTATTAACTCACCTTGAGTCCTGCTTTTCGACTTGCTATCAACAAATTTTTGAATGTCCTCTTGGATATTTTCCCTGAGATCTTCCAGGGATGAAAATTCTCCAATATCCTTAGCAAATTCATCATCAAGCTCAGGTAATTCTATAACATTGATCTCACTAACTTTAATTAAATATTTTATATTCTGGCCAGCAATTTTTTGTTCCTGAAAATCCTTAGGATATTTTATCTCAATCTCTTTCTCTTCATTTTCTTTCATACCTAAAACATGTTTATCAAAAGAGAATTCATTAGTTCTTTCTCCAACAGTAAATGGTATTTCTGTAAATTCAACATTATCTCTCTCATTAACTTCGATATTGTCAATGCGTTTTATTTTAAGTTTTATATAATCTCCATCAGTTACAGGCTTGTCTGTATCCTTTTTTAAATAATTTGCATTGTTTTTTCTTAAACTATCGATCTCATTATTGATATCTTCTTCTACGACTTTGCATGGCAATTCCTCAATTGAGAGCCCCTTATATTCTCCCAATTCGACAGTTGGCGCAAGTTCAATTTTTACTTTAAATTTAAAAGGTTCTCCTCTAACTATATTTTTGTCTATATCAAATTCTGGTATATTTATAGGTTCTAGTTCTTTCTCTTTTATAGCATCCAAATATGAAGATTTGGCTATATTCTCCAAAACCTCTTTGTCTGCATACTCGTGATATTTCCTTTCAATTAAATCAATTGGTGCCTTTCCTTTTCTGAATCCATTTAATTTAGCACTGCTTCTAATCTTATTAAAGACAGATTTATACTCAATTTCGATTGTATCTTCTGGTACGGTTATCTCCAGTTCAACAGTTGCATTCTCTAATTTTTTTTCAACAAGATTCAATTTACTTCTCCTATATTATGATTGTTAATTTACAAAGAATGGAAAACAAGTAATAATTCTCGAGTGAATAAGAATAAGATAATATAGATTTCAGGAGTGGATAAACAAAGCAAAAACATTTTGCCGCAGATTATTAAAATTATGTAACATACTTCATAAATTCTAATGCAGTAAGATAAGCGCTTTCGGCACCAATGGATTCTAGGCAGGATCTTTACTTCCCGCCTTAGTTTGCATAATACATCCTTATAGGGCAGTCTTCGCTAGTTAATAGTTATAGAGTTTAAATATAATTGTCCTCTATAATATAATATCATTATATTATATGCCCTTGCATGATCCCTTTACTCTTTTATTAAGAGTTGATAGATCGAAATTCAGATACACTAAGAATATTTATTAGAACAATGTATGGCACTACTGCAAAAACTGCTAAGGACTAAGTTTTGCTTTCTATTATCGGCAATGAACGCCTGTAATCGGTTTTGATCAGCATCGATATTTCGAAAATTTACTTTTTATAAGAACGCCATGTGTTTATATTTATTTAGCGGGAAACGGGATTCGAACCCGCGACTTCAACCTTGGCAAGGTTACACTCTACCACTGAGTTACTCCCGCAGATTTGCGAGCGAAGGGACTTGAACCCCCACGCCTTACGGCACTAGATCCTAAGTCTAGCGCGTCTGCCAGTTCCGCCACGCTCGCTTTTTGTATATAATTATAAATCCCAGTTAATTTTTCAAGCATATTTTTATTATATATGCATATTAGCGTGGCAGAGAATTGAGTTGCCCGAGACTCGAACTCGGAACCTACTGATTAAGAGTCAGTTGCTCTACCAATTGAGCTAGCAACCCATATCGGCTGCTCCTAAACCTATATTATCACTGTCATGCTTTCTTGTATTATCAGAGTTGTAAAGCATAATTTGTGAAAAAGTATGATAAAATTATTAAATTTACAACATGGTCCTATTCAGCATTAGGCTCTCTTTTTTTCAGTGCAAGATGAGTTTAATTTCCCAAAAATTTAATAATTAAATAGTATAGGAGTTTGCATTATTTTATTTTTGTACAGTTATGAGATAAAAGATATGTAAGAACTGAAGATAAGGGTGATAATAGAGAAAGGGAGATGGAAATATTTAATTAGTGACAAAATGAGCCATGGAGGGCTTATTTTATAAATCTCCTTATCACCTTTTGCTTCAGTTCTTGGAAACCAGCCTAAAGGGCGCTAAATTTATAAATCTGTGTATTCCTGGTAGACCTGCAGACATATCCTGATTTATCCTGCCATTTTTTAATATTTATATTTCTGTTTTAATTATTTTTCATGTGGCATGTTATGTCGAGAAATTAAGATATTATTTTTATCATTGATTTGCCTTTATGATATATTTTATGATAATTATTATAGATGTTAATAAATATAAAAAATAATTGACTTTAGTCACAGTAGTGTAAATTTTAAATACTTTAGCTTAAATCATTTGATAGTTTGAATAATACTAATGTTACTAAAATCACTGAATATATTTGGTTTCAAGTCTTTTGCGGATAAAACTAAGATTCTGTTCGAACCTGGGATAACTTTTATTGTAGGCCCCAATGGGTGTGGAAAATCCAATATAATAGATGCTTTTCGATGGGGAATGGGAGAAAAACAAGCCCGAAGTATCAGAGGCGAGAGGATGGAAGATATTATCTTTGCAGGAACAGATAATAGAAAACCCCTCTCTGTGGCAGAGGTATCAATTTCGGTTGATAATAGTAACAGAATTCTGGATATCGATTCCGATACTGTGACAGTTACAAGGAGAGTCTTTCGTGATGGGGAATCGGAATATCAGATAAATAGGTCAACAGTAAGACTGAAAGATGTCGATCTGCTTTTTATGGATACCGGTATCGGAAAATCATCCTATTCTGTGATGGAACAGGGTAAAATCGATTTGATCTTATCCAGCAAAGCTGAAGACAGGCGTTATTTCTTTGAGGTGGCTGCAGGAATATCTAGATTTAAACTACAGAAAAAGGAATCCCTTAAGAAGCTAGAGGAAACTGATTTAAATCTGAAAAGGGTTGTAGATATTATCAATGAGATTGGGCGTGAAAAGGATTTAAAGGAAAGGCAGGTCGAAAAGTTAGAGAAATATCTATTATTAAAATCTAGACTTGTTGATTATGATATTAATCTTAATATCTACAAAAATAATGAATTAACTAAAAAAAAATCCAAACTGTTAGTTGAAATTGAAGCGCTAAGAAAGAAGAGGGAGGAGCTTTCTGCAAAGATTTCTAGGATATCTGCAGAAAATGAGAGAGATGAGAAGTTGGTAAATGATATTCAACTAAAACTTTTTGAGCTTGATAAGGATCTTCATACCTATAGAATTAAGTTAGAGGATATCGATCATAAAACAGAGAAAAACCGCAGGTTAATTAATGAACAGAATTATGTAAAAGACAATATCGATAAGAAGATTGATGAAAGAACAAAAACCATAAAGAGACTTAATGAAGAAAAGATCGCAGCTCAGCAAAATGAGGAAGAGATAAATTATAGACTTGAAGATTACAATCAAAAATTAAATAATTTAAAATCCACACGTAAGTCAAAAATTGAGTTCTTAACCAATTCAAGAGATAAAATTCAGCAAAATAAACATACTATAAGTTTAAAAAATGAAGACCTGAATAATATCCGAAATAGCATGGAGCAGGTAATCAAAGAGCTGCTGGATACTATTGAGAAGCGTAAAGCAGAGTTTACAGCTTCTGAAGGAAGGAGACAGGAGATAAGAAATAATATTAACCATAGAATTGATAGTATCTCTCTTTTAATTAAGAAGTCATTAAATGAATTAAGCTTAGGAAAAATAGATAATGCTGTTGCGCAGCTTTCAGAAATTGATATAGATCTATTACAGAATGAAATTCAGATATTTGAGGACTATGAGGATGGTTTTAGATCGATCCTTTTCGATAAATCCGGTGTTTATGCAAAAAAGGAAAGTCTTGATGTAAGAATAAAGGAGATTGTATCATCAATTGACAACCTTCGTGCTGAGATAGACGAGTTGGAGGACCTTATCCGCATTGAACAGAAGGATCTGGATAGTGTAAATTCAGATATCTCAAATATAGAGAAAAATATATCCCGAGACCAGAATGATAAAATTTGGATAGAAAAACACCTTCAATCTCTTAATACTCAGATAGTTGAGCTTGATAATCAGATTAAGGATTATAAAGATGAGAAGTTGCGTTCTTTTGGAATTATTAAGAATTTTGAAAATGAAATAAGAGAATGGGAAGCTCTTCTGCTCGATTATGATGATAAAAGCCGATCTTTACAAAAAGAAGTATTGAAATTGACAGAACAAAGGGGAGAGATAGGAAAGAGAATGCTCCAAAGGAGCGATCTTTCAAAAAGGGATATTGAGAATCAAAAGATTATTGTGGATAAAATTAGTGATAAAGAAAAATTACTTCTAGAGATAAACTTTAAAATTAGTTCTATAGAAGAGCATTTATGGCTTGAATACGAAAAAAAACTTTTAGATTATAAGGATATTACAGTTGATAGCATTGAGTATTCAAACTTACAAAACAATATCACTGAAACTAAAAGAAAGATACAAGATCTTGGCCTAATAAATAATTTAGCTATAAAAGAGTTTGAAGATCTTAAAAACAGGTTTGATTATTATACCAAACAGAAGGAAGATATAGAAAAAGCAAAAGACGATATTCTTGACATAATTAAGGACCTGGATACTAGTTCTGCTGAAAGATTTCTAGAAACTTTTAATGAAATAAAAAAGAATATGTCTACAGTATTTAATCAGCTCTTTGAAGGTGGAGATGCTATATTAGAACTTGCAGATGAAAATAACATCCTTAGTTGTGGAATTGAGATAAAAGCCCGTCCACCTGGCAAGTCTTTTAAGAATATTGACCTCCTTTCAGGAGGGGAGAGGGCCTTAACTGCAATTGCTCTGCTATTCGCAACTAATATGGTAAAACCATCCCCTTTCTATTTCCTTGATGAGATTGATGCCCCCCTTGATGAAGAAAATATTGGAAGGTTCCTTAAATTATTGCAGAAATTCTCAAAAACTACACAATTTATTATTATAAGCCATAGCAAAAAGACTATGGAAATTGGCCAATCCTTCTACGGGATAACTATGAAGGAACCTGGGGTTTCCGGTATTGTGTCTATGAAAATGGATAAAGTAATAAATAACAACCCTTCTTGATATTATACTTTCTATGAGTTAATATATTGTTATCATCTAAGATTATCTATATTCTTGAAATAGAAATATTTCGGTTGTATGAGATATGCCCACAAAGGGTATAATTATCGATTTTTATTCATGTATATTTGCCGCAGATTTTCGCAGATAAACACAGAATTTTTATTTAATAGTAGAAAATCAGTTAGCGCAATACAAACTCCATTGTTAAAATTTTTAGCCACTGGTATACACGGATTGTAATGGACTGTTCTTGCGGCTCGACTGCATGAAAAAAATAACATGATTCTATAAGGAAAATCAGCGTTTCATCTGTGTTGATCCTTGGGTAAAAAACATACTATTTAATTTCTGAAAACAGTTCGAGCTTGCCAATCCTTTTAAATCTGCGTTCATCTGCGGTATAAAATCACAGTTTATCTCCATCTTATGTATAACGTTGATTCATTATTTTGAAGAGGATTGCATCCATCCACTTTGACTTCTCTTTATTTTTTAGCATACCTCTATTATGAAAACCTTTTTTATTTAATTATCGATAAAGTATACAGATTGGAATATTTTTATGCAAAATTGCTAATATTTGTATTAAAAAATTAAAAATTACTATAATTGTAAAGCAAAAATATAAGAATATCATGCTTTTTGCAAAAAATAGCTTGACAATAATATATTGTGTTACTAACTTGAAATTAATAAAATATAAAAAATAATTATTTAGTTTTATCAAATTTCTAATAAAGTTTCATAGAATTTATTAACATTTATGGTAAATCTTGCATTATTTTACGTAAAAGGGATGAAAGGATGAGTTTGGCAATTCGTTTATTTTATTGCAGTTTGCTTTTGTTATCTTCAACTGCTTTATTTGCAGCAGAATGTGTTCCGTCAATTGACACAGGCACAACTGCTTGGATGTTGACATCAACAGCATTAGTGCTTCTTATGGTTCCTGGGCTTGCCATGTTTTATGGTGGTCTGGTGCGCACTAAGAATGTCCTCGGTACAATGATGCATAGTTTCTCAGCAATGGCAGTTATCGGTGTGTTGTGGGTGGCGGTAGGGTATGCATTCAGTTTTGGTTCGAATATACTTGGTGGCTTTTTAGGGTGGAATAGCGATTATTTTTTTCTTCGTGGTATCGATTCAAGTATTATGGAAGAGGGAATACCTGAATATGTCTATGCTATGTTTCAAGGAAAATTCGCAATTATTGCTCCTGCATTAGTTGCTGGCTCTTTTGCTGAAAGGGTAAAATTCAAGACCTATATTGTCTTTATTGCCCTTTGGAGTCTGTTTGTGTATAATCCTGTGTGCCATTGGGTATGGTCAGCAGGCGGATTCCTTGCACATGATGGAGCTATCGATTTTGCAGGAGGAACTGTTATTCATATCACTGCAGGTCTTAGCGGTCTGATTATGGCTATCTACCTTGGGGCAAGAAGGGGGTATCCAAAAAATGCAATGCATCCCAATAGTCTTGTAATGACACTTATAGGCGCTGGTCTCCTTTGGGTAGGATGGTTTGGTTTTAATGCTGGAAGCGCTGTTTCCAGTGGACTTGACACTGCCAGGGCTCTTACTCTTACTCAGGTTGCGGCAGCTTCTGGTGCTCTGAGTTGGATGATCATTGAGGGCATTCATCATGGTAAAGCCACAAGCCTTGGTTTTGTTTCAGGTATGCTTGCCGGACTTGTCGCAATTACTCCAGCTGCAGGTGTTGTTTCACCATTAGGAGCCTTTTTCTTGGGAATAATCTCTACACCAATCTGTTATTTTGCAATTCTATTAAAGAATAAACTTGGATATGATGATACGCTTGATGTTTTTGGCATTCATGCTGTAGCCGGTATTGTAGGAGCTGTCGCTCTTGTCTTTTTCCTTAGGCCAAATTGGGTGGCAGAACAGGGAGAAGGTTGGAGCTTGATAAATCAACTCGGTGTACAGTCTATGGCAGTAGCTATTGCAATTCTTTTTAGCGCTGTTGTTACACTCATTATTACATTTATTCTTGAGAAGACTATGGGATTTAGAATTAATGAATCAGATGAGATTGCTGGGCTTGATCATAGTCAACATGCTGAGTATGGCTATGGATTGATTAATATTACATAAAGGTTAAAAAAAGATGAAATTAATTACTGCAATTATTCAACCAGACAGACTTGATACTGTGAGAGAAGCTCTTTATACTGCAGAGATTAAGCGAATATCAGTATCCCGCATTTCGGGTCATGGACAGCAGGAGCCGATTGAAGATGTATATCGTGGAGTTAAGGTTGTGCCTAATCTTATTCCTAAAATACGTATAGATATTGCATGCAATAAAGAATTTGTCGATATCATATGTGATGCAATTTTGCAATCGGCAAGACATGGTGATGGCGCAATTGGCGATGGTAAAATATTTATTACCAATTTAGAGGAATGTATTCGAATTAGAACAGGAGAGAGAGGTGGACAGGCAATATAAATATTGTATCATAAGTGTTGTTATAATGCTTTTAAAATTTTATATAAGGAGATTGTGACATGGTCATGGTTAGAGATATTTATGGTGAATTAACTTTTAATAAGAATGTAATGAAAAGCAAGCTTAATAAAAATGTGTATGATAAATTGATTGCATCGATTGATGCTGCTGAAACCCTTGATGAAAATATTGCGGCAGATGTCGCACATGCTATGAAAGAATGGGCAATTGAAAATGGGGCTACTCATTTTACTCACTGGTTTCAACCACAGAGAGGAGGGACAGCTGAGAAACATGACGCTTTTATAACATATGATGATAACGGAGATGTAATAGAGAGATTTTCTGCTTCTCAACTTATACAATCAGAACCTGATGCTTCTTCATTCCCTTCAGGTGGAATGAGATCAACATTTGAAGCCAGAGGGTATACTGCATGGGATCCTACTTCTCCTGCATTCCTGCTTGAATCAACTAATACAAGAACACTTGTTATCCCATCTGTTTTTCTTTCATGGACAGGTCATGTTTTGGATCTTAAAACACCGCTTCTAAGATCGCAGAGAGCCCTTAATGAAGCTGCTATTAAATTACAGAAATTACTTGGAAATAGAATGGCTAAGAGGATTAAGGTTTTTGTAGGTCCTGAACAGGAGTATTTCCTTTTTTCAAAAGATCTTATAAAGACAAGGCCGGATCTTAAGGTTTGTGGAAGAACGCTTTTCGGAGCACCTCCTGCAAAGGGGCAGCAAATGGATGATCACTATTTTGGATCAATAAAACCAAAGGTCCTTAATTTTATGGAAGATTTTGATCATGAATTATATAGAAGAGGAATTCCTGCAAAAACAAGACATAATGAAGTATCACCTAACCAGTTTGAAATTGCTCCTCTATATTCAGAGTCAAACCTCGGTATAGACAATAATCTACAATTAATGGATATTATTAAACATGTTGCAGATAGACATGATATGTTTGCATGTCTTCATGAAAAACCCTTTGCTGGAGTTAATGGTTCAGGAAAGCACCTGAACTGGTCACTTGGAGATAATACAGGTGCTAATTATCTTGAACCATCAAAATCACCTTTAAAAAATATTACATTTTTAATTTCAATTGGCGCCATTCTACTTGGTGTTAGTAAGTTTGGAGGAATATTAAGGGCATCAGTTGCCGATGCTGGAAATGATCACAGGCTTGGGGCTAATGAAGCTCCTCCTGCAATCATGTCTGTGTATCTAGGCGAGTATCTTGATGCCCTTTTTAATGAGATAGAGGGAATTGATACCCTTACAGAGAAGAAAATCGCAAATATTAGTCTTGGGGTTCAAAATCTCCCCAGGGTATCAAAGGATTATTCGGATAGGAACAGAACTTCTCCATTAGCTTTTACAGGCAACAAGTTTGAATTCAGAGCTGTAGGTTCTTCTCAAAACTGTTCAGAGGCAGCAACTGTATTAAATATAATCGCTGCTTACGGTTTTAATGAGATATATGATAGATTAAGCAGGAAAGATGGGGATGTTAAAGCAAATGCAATTGATATTTTGAGGGATGTGCTTAAAGAAACTAAGCATGTAAGATTTGAGGGAAATAATTATTCTGAAGATTGGCATGAGGAAGCTGCTAAAAGGGGTCTTCCTAATACAAAAAATACACCAACAGCCTTAGAGTTGTTTTTAAAAGATGATATTATTAAGACCTTTGAAGGCTATAACATTCTTTCAAGAGAAGAACTGGAATCGAAGATTGAAATTAAACTTGAGGCATATAATAATGTAAAGGATATTGAATTTAAAACCGCTATAAATATCGCTAATACATTAGTATTGCCAGCTCTTACTTGCCAGATCGCTAATGTTGCAAATGCCGCTAGTTCTGTTATGTCTGCAGGTGTTAAATCAGAGGTTCTTGTAAATGAAGTTAAGATGTTGGAGAGTTTATATTCTGACATTAAGACAGCTACAGCAGATCTTGAGAAAACTATTAAGGAAATTGAGATGGAACAAGATATACACAAACTAGCTCATGGATATGCTGAAAAAGGGACATCTTCTCTTGATAAGTTAAGAGATTATGTTGATAAAGCTGAAGAGCTCGTTTCTGATAACCTCTGGCCTATGGCAAAATATCAGGAATTATTGCTTGAGTTATAAATAGTTTAAAAATGAATATATATCAGTTTGATAGGAAATTAAATATACTATTACAACTGGTTGATTACTTTTTATTACTAAATCAATTACAGGAGAATAGAGTAAATGGAAGATAGGATAAAAACTATAGGAGAAGGTTTGTATAGATTTCAATCTGCTATCAATGAGGGAGGTTCTACATTTGAAGATTATATTAAAGAAAATTATTCCAATAAATGGTTATCCGATGAACTATTTCATATAATGGCTGTCCGAACAACTATGGTTAATGCTATGAATCAATTTCTTGTTAAGGAAGGACTTTTTAATCTAGAAAAGGTTATGCTTAGTATTATTACTGATCCTCTAGCTCATGATATTGAACATACACCTGCTATAGATTATAAGGGACAAACATATTTATCAACTCATAGTATGATCTATAGTAAATTTTTAGCATGTTCTAATCCGAATATTAAAGGAATATTCGTTGATTCTCCAAATATTCGTCTTGAATTAGAAAGCCCTGTGGGTGAACAGAGGGGAAGATATCTGGCTGACTTTTCACAGATGGATATTGAGTTCAAGCGAAACAGGGGAATTACTCTTGATGAGTATTATAATAAAGAATTAATGGTAATAGATATTCTGAATGAAGATATGAATAAGGCAAAAGACTTCTTTGAGAGAATGATTGTATATGCTTGTGAAGAGATAAATAAAATAAATAGCGATAACCTCAAACATCTGGGAGTTGTTATAGAGGTTCCGAAAATACCCTTCCCCAGCTTCTTAAAGGATGAAAGCGATAATAAGTATGGGGGGAAGAGATTTGAAGAAAAAGTTGGAGAGTCAACTGATGCTCAGTTTTTTTGGGTTACAGGATTGTTAAGAGAAAATTATGATCTTGTTTATCCATATTTAAAAGCAGACGGTTCAAAGGTCGATTTAAAATCAGTTAGTTCTTCTAATATTTTTAACTATGATATATTGGCAAAAACGATAGATGCAAAAACCAACAAACACTCTAGTGCTAAAGAAATTTTATCTGGTGCAATAAGAGAGTGGCTTTATGAGCCTATAATAGAGAGGATTATCGACAACAAAATTCTTCCAGTGCGTCCGGATTTTGTTGACGGCAATATTGAGAATATCAATGAGCTGGGCGGCTATGGACCATTCCTTCACTTTGCGTCTTTGAAAGATTCTGATGGAAAACCTTTATTTCCTGATACAGCAGGCGGAGGCATAGGAATAGAAAGAACGCTTTATGCTTTATTGAGAAGCGATAGGATTACAAAGATTGACGATGTAACATACTTTGGTAAGAATCCAGATTCGCATCCAATATTTCTCTATTAGTAAAGATCTGTGACATCTATTTTAGGATCATTTCAGTTATTAAGATCTA
>JAXHTB010000088.1:0-7593 GCA_034190185.1 Spirochaetota bacterium
TTCTCATTTGTATAGAGAATTTTATCATAAAAATACCTATCTTCCTTTACTCTGTAGCTAGTAAAAGTCTGTATAATTTAGTTGATTACATGCTAATGATTGATGATTTTCAATCAATAATATTCTTGATCGCTTATCTAAAGTTATAATGGGAATAAATTATAAATGAATAAAGAAAAATTAGGTTTTAGTAATTGGTTTAAAGATAGAATTAATTCAACAGATCTCAACAAATATCAAATTGCAAGGGTTATCACTGTTAATAAGGATAGTTATATAATTAATAACGGAAACGATGATGTTTATGCCGAAATCACTGGTAAACTTATGTTCAAATCTGACTCACCATTGGATTATCCTACAACAGGAGACTGGGTACTGGTTCAGTTTTTTAATGAAGAATCATTTGCTGTAATTCATGAAATCCTTCCAAGAAAATCATTACTAAAGAGAAAAGCATCTGGAGAAAAGATCGAATATCAAATAATAGCTGCTAATGTTGATGCTGCTTTTATTATTCAATCGCTTGATTTCGATTATAATATCAGAAGACTAGAGCGATACCTGACCATGATAAATGAGTGTAATATATATCCTGTAGTGTTATTAAGTAAGAGTGATCTTATAAGTTATGAAGAAATAGAAAGAAAGAAAGCTGATATTTATAATGTTATGCCGAATATTCAGATTGTTACTTGTACTAATAGTAATGTTTCTGGTTTTAACGGTGTAAAGGATTTGCTGGAACCAGGAAAAACATACTGTTTGCTTGGTTCTTCAGGTGTAGGAAAGACTACCTTAATAAATAATCTGTTGGGCGATGTATTATTTAAAACAGGAACCGTTAGGAAAAATGATGGAAAGGGAAGACATGTTACAACCTCTCGTCAGTTGATAATTTTGGATAATGGAGCAATGATTATTGATACTCCAGGTATGCGAGAGCTTGGAAATTTTAGTATTGATTCAGGACTTGAGAACACATTTAATGAGATATCAGAATTATCATACAGTTGCCGATATAAAGATTGTACTCATACAATTGAGAAAGGATGCGCGGTATTGACTGCTTTAAAGGATGGTTTGATCTCAATTAAACGATATGAAAATTATATGAAAATGAAAAAGGAATCTATTTACAATGAGATGTCGTATTATGAAAAAAGACAGAAAGATAAACAGTTTGGCAAGATGTGTAAATCAATAATTAAACAAAAAAAGAATAGAACATGATTTATTTGCAAAAGATCTTAAAATAGCAATATAATGATTTCGTATACATTTTCCTTACTCTGCTTAACTTAATAATCCCAACAATCCTATAAATCATTTAATTCAGCAAGTCTAGGATATTATATCATGAAACCTTTCCATAAGCACTATATCCCAGAAATCATTTTTATAGATGGGATTATTGTGAAAATAGATGAGATGGCTTTTGCATTTACAATCAGAAGATCCGAATCTATTGACTCCCACCCCGCCTAATTCTATCATTTTATCAGCAAGAGAACATTCAATATCTTTCTGTGTAACTATTGGAATTTCGCAAACAAGCTTAAAGTTTTCTTTAACATAGTCCAGATGCCAATGCCTTGTCCTGCTTTTTTTTCTGTGATACTCTAACCGTTTAAAAAGATTATTCCTGGCGCTTCCTACATAAATATAAAAACCAGGTGGAAATTGATTGCGCCCGAGGGATCCCACTTCCTTAATAAAATAAGAAATATTCTCGTATACTAAAAGATAACAACCTCTAGGTTCAAGCTTCGGTAAGATTATCTTTACATCCTTCACTCCAGTGATTTTAAGATTTTCATCGTATTTAACAGAATAAGCTGCCATGCCAATGTTGTGTTTATATTCCATAATTGTTTTATAAAACTCGAAGGATGTGTGGTAATTTGGAATGAAATATTCAATATTACTATGTAAAATAAAAAAAACGATCAGTCCATTTCCGCATTCAAAGAGGGCTTTAATATGTTCAATCCCTCTTTTTGTAGGGGCATCTGGGAATGAGGCAATGTTTTCCCAAGCAAGTGTGCAGGATTTAAGTTCGATATATAATTCCTGCGATCTACTTAAGGAGGGCGCACCTGTAAGCAGAAAATCGAAGCGGTGATTTTTATAGGGAGGCTCCCTTTTTAAGGTTTGATAATGTGCAAGCTCAGGGATATTTCCATTCTTTATCAGCTCATAAAAAATGCGGTTGCTTTCCACAGCGTCGATGAATACAGGATTGTCTTTATAATAAATATATTGCAGTTTATATTTATATTTGCCTCCAGAGGGAGAGAGGAAAACCCTAACCCCGGGAATTAAAAGTTCCATTAGTCTTCCAGTATTGGGGATATATACTGAATGATGCTTTCCTTCAATTTCCACAATGCCAACGAAACGATTTTCTCTGGTGATAAAAATGGCCTCAATAAGCCCCATTTCTCTATTGTTATTCATAATAAAAGATCATTGTATCGGAATAATCATTATCCATAGCATTTCCCAAGAATCTCCATCCTCTTTTAGCATAGTAACTGCATAGATCATAATTTTTATTTTGATCAGTAAAAAGATAGAGTCTTTTATATCCCATTTCGAGTGACTTATCGATTAAGGTGTTAATTAGTTTTACACCTATTCCACGTCCTCTGAATTCTGGCAATATATAAAGTGTAACAAGCCATGGATTTAAATCTTTTCTTGACCAAAGCGCATTTTTCTTTAATGTAACCATGCCTACTGGTATCCCATCCTCAACTGCGACCCAGCAGATAGGAAGTTTATTATCATTTTCGCAGTTTCTATAAAACTGTATTATCAGGTTAAAACTTATTGCCCTGTTTCTATACCATTCCATAAAAGCCCAAAAGGCAAGAATCGGCGTATAATCTGGAAAGTTTTTTAATAATTCTATATTAGCCATATGGGATTGGATCCAATATTTTATTAAATTATATTATAAAAAGCAGTTTAGTTTATAAAAAAACTATCATACTTCTCACAAACGAATTGACATAATAACAATGAATTATTAGAATAAACAAATTCATAAATACTACTACTTTTATTTTAATTTATAGAATATCCTGGCAAATATAATTTTTAAAAAGGACATTTATATGGATGTATTTGATGGATTTATAGCAGCTATAGCAAAAGAGTTCAAGATAAAATTTCATAGAGATGCAGACGATGCATACAGCACTAAGATTGAATTTGAAAATGACAGGAGTCAAGAGGTGCTGGTTACACTGAATAAGGACGAATCTGGTGACAGGATTATAAACTATTACTCAATAATTGGAAGACTAAAAATGGATTCCTTTGAATTGTATAAATACTCCCTTCAATTAAACTCAACACTCGATTATGGAGCTTTAGCGCTGTTGGATAATACCTTGATATTAAGGAATTCAATTCTTCTTCATCATTGTGAGCCGCAAAGATTTATTAAGAGTTTAATATATATAGCTGCAAAGGCAGATGAGCTTGAAGAATTATTTATAAAAAAAAATCTATATTAAAATTCTGATAATTTTTTTTTCATTTTTAAGGACATCTTTCGTATTAAATGATAATTTTCAACATCATCTACATGAAGAAATACAACAATATTATCTTTACTTAGCACTATAATACGGTCACGGTTAAATCCAGCAAAATCATATATTTTTTTAATTTCAACATTAGCTGACATTTTATTTTTATAGATAATAATATAACAAACAATGTCATCACCATAGGGTTCTTCCTTCCTGGTCATTATTGTAACATGAATATTGGCAATCTTTCTATAATCACCATCTGGATATATACGATTTGATAGTTTTTTAATAGCAATTTTATCCATCATCCAGGGATTGCCCATTAACACCTTATTAGCAAAATCAGGGATCCTGCCGTAAACAAAATCTTCAGGAATATCAGTTTTGTTAAGTTTAAGATTATTAATTATATTTTTGTTAAGATTTTCTTTGCCTATTGAATATCCCAAAATTGATGTAATAAATATCATTAAAATGATAGGTCGTTTAAACATCTCTGCTCCTCAGCGTTTTGATTTTTATATGCGCTTTTAAAAATGAAGGTTTTATGGATTTAAGATAAATCCTGGATATCTAAAATAAAGTCGAAGACTGGATATCGAAAACCTGAATAGGGTTTTAAAACACTTCGTTAAAAAGGCAATAACTATTCAGGTCTATTGAAATTACAATGCGCTAAACTCAGTTTTCTATTGTAATTAAGTTTATAAACCTGTTGTTATTCTACAATTATTTTCGGTTTAATAAACAGCGACTTAACTGGAAAAAAAATAATATGATTTCCCCAATTTTATTAATTTATTCTTGAAATTATATCTCATACTTTAGCACTATTAATTATGGACTTTATACATCTGCATAATCATTCTGACTATTCTATTTTAGACGGCGCAATAACTGTTAAGAATCTTGTTTCCAAAACAGTAGAAATGGGTATGCCTGGCGTTGCTTTAACAGATCATGGGAATATGTTTGGAGCAATTGAATTCTATCAGTTAGCAAAGCAAAGTGGCATAAAACCAATTATTGGGCAGGAATTTTATATTGCTCCAAGGTCTAGACTGGAAAAAGATCATACCAAAGACGAATCCAGCTCATCCTTTCATCTGCTTCTTTTAGCACAAAACCTTACAGGTTACAAGAATTTAATGAAGCTTTCTTCTGATGGTTATATTGACGGATTCTATTATAAACCCAGGATCGACATGGAGATTCTGGAGAAGCATAGTGCTGGACTAATATGTTCTACAGCATGTCTAAAGGGCGAGGTTTCAACTCTTATCATCAAAGATAAGATAAAACAAGCTTCCAATTTGGCGGGTAAATTTAAGGAGATTTTTGGCAGGGATAACTACTATCTTGAACTGCAGGATCATGGCATCCCAGAGCAGAGAAAGGCGAATGCTGAGCTTGTAAATATATCAAAGTCATTGGATATACCTTTAATTGCCACAAACGACTGCCACTATCCTGAAAAAAAGGATGCTCTCTTTCATGAGATTTTACTCTGCATACAGACAGGAAAGACAATGGAAGACAAGAAGAGGATGAGATTCTCTTCTGATCAATTCTATTTTAAATCCCCAGATGAGATGCAGTCTCTATTCTCCGATTATCCTGAAGCGCTTACAAACACAGTCCGTCTGATGGATATGATAGACCTTGATCTAAACCTTGGCAATTCAATACTTCCTAACTTCAAGGTTCCGGAAGGATATGATCTGGACTCGTATCTTAAAGAGCTAGTTTATAAGGGCGCTGCAGATAGATTTGGAAAGGATATACCTGAAGAAGTAAAAAAAAGGATCGATTATGAACTTTCTGTAATAATAAATATGAAATTCTCTGGATACTTTCTCATAGTATGGGACTTTATAAACTACGCTAATAGGGCAGGCATCCCTGTGGGGCCAGGACGGGGATCTGCTGCCGGCTCAATGGTATCGTATTGCCTTGATGTTACACAGCTTGATCCAATGAGATATAATCTCCTTTTTGAAAGGTTCCTAAATCCTGACAGAAACGAAATGCCGGATATGGATATTGACTTTTGTGCAGAAAAGAGAGAGGAGATAATTAAATATGTAAAAGAGAAGTACGGAGGGGATGAGCGTGTAAGCCAGATAATTACTTTCAACAAGATGAAGGCAAAAGCAGTAGTAAAGGATGTTGCAAGAGCGCTTAATATCCCCTTCTCTGAAGCTAATCAAATAAGCAAGATGATTACTGAAGAGACCCTGCCGGAGTCTTTGCTGAAATCGAAAGAGCTAAAGAAGCTATTCAAAGAAAATGAGAAAGTAAAGGAACTAATCGACTCTTCCTTAGTTCTTGAAGGACTGATCCGGTCTGCTGGAAAACATGCAGCAGGCGTTGTGATCTCCAAAGAATCTTTGACTGAGTATGTTCCGCTTTATAAGGATTCAGACGGAGTTATATCAACTCAGTTTGAAAAAATGAGCTTAGAATCCGCAGGTCTTGTAAAGATGGACATCCTGGGTCTAAAAAACCTTACCATTATAGATAAATGCCTCGAACTTATTAAGAGGAACAGAAATATAGTTATCGACATAAAAAAGATACCACTGGATGACCGCAATACATTTGAACTTTTACAGCGCGCAGACACAAATGGCGTGTTTCAGCTTGAAAGCTCTGGCATGCAGAATATCCTCTTAAAGATGGGGGCGACTGAATTTGAGGATATAATTGCAATTGTAGCATTATTCAGGCCAGGCCCTCTCGATTCCGGCATGGTTGATGATTATATAAGAAGGAAGAGAAATCCTGATGATGTATCCTATCAGCATGAAATACTTGAGCCGATCCTCAAGGATACACTAGGTGTTGTCGTTTATCAGGAACAGGTTATGCTTATCTCGCAGCGTATGGGTGGCTTTACTTTATCGGAAGCTGACAAATTAAGAAAGGCGATGAGCAAAAAGAATCCTGAAGGAATTGATGAATTAGAAGAAAAATTCCTGAATGGTGCAAAAGAAAAGGGTATTAACATAAAAATTGCCAAAAATATATTTACAATGATGAAGAAATTCGGCAGATACGGCTTCAATAAATCACATTCAGCTGCATATGCCATGGTTACATATCAAACTGCATATCTAAAGGCAAATTATCCACTTGAGTATATGGCAGCTCTTCTTTCAGCCCAACAGGATAACCAAACTGATATTATTAAATATATAAATGACTGCAAGTTTAGAGATATTCAGATATTTCTTCCGGATGTCAACTCCAGTGAAATGGATTTTACCATTGAGGGGAATTCAGTTCGTTTTGGGTTAAGCGCAATTAAAGGTGTAGGAGAAAAGGCCATAGAATCTATTCTTAATGCAAGAAACAGAATGGGCAGCTTTAAGACTATAAAAGATTTTTTGGAGAAAATTGACCAACTATCAGTTAACAGGGGTGTTTTTGAATCCCTTATAAAAGCCGGCGCTTTCGATCCAATTTATAACAACAGAGCAAGCCTTTTTGTATCTGTTGATAAACTCATTGAGACGGCAAAACAGCTTCAGCAAGATAAGGCATCAGGGCAGGGAAATCTTTTTGATTTTATGAACGAAAACAACAGCAGGAGCGGGAACAACGGAATTGAGCTGGCAGATATATCAGATTGGGAAAGTAATGAAAAACTTGCATATGAAAAAGAAGTGCTTGGCATCTATATTTCCGGTCATCCACTGCTGAAATATGATAAAGAAATACAGGATTTACCATGCACTACTATATCAGAGCTTTTAGAGAAAAAAACCAATGGCGAAACACCAGTTATTGGAATAATGAACGATTTAAAGATTAAGGCTTCAAAAAATGGAAATCGATTTGCTGAGGGAATAATCGAAGATATGGGAGGGGTTGTCAGTGCTTTAATTTTTAATAAGATTCTGACTCTCCATGAGGAGCTTTTAATATGCGATGAACCGCTGATCTTTAAAGGTAATATGGAATTTGAAGATGATAAACCGATGAAATATATTGTTAACAGTGTACAAACACTTAAGGAATATAGGTTTAATTCAATATCTGC
>JAXHTB010000088.1:7693-11922 GCA_034190185.1 Spirochaetota bacterium
TAATATGCGATGAACCGCTGATCTTTAAAGGTAATATGGAATTTGAAGATGATAAACCGATGAAATATATTGTTAACAGTGTACAAACACTTAAGGAATATAGGTTTAATTCAATATCTGCAATTCATCTTAAAATAAATCCAACATCTGCAGATGATACACTTCTTGAAAATCTTAAATCTGTGATCCAGGAGAACAAGGGAGAATGTCCTGTCTATTTCCATGTGCAGGAAGAGAAAGAAATGCTTATTAGAGCCCATCCTCAATTTAATATTATACCTTCAGATATACTTTTAAATAAATTCCGCAGCATTGTCGGTAAAGAAGCTGTAAGTTATTCAGTAAAATCGTAGCGCTGCTTACGGCTGTAATTAAATTTGATAAAAATAAATGTGCTTTTAAAGCTGAATTTAAATTGGTTCATATTTTTTTATTTTGCTTTTAATATGATAGTAAATAGGGCTTAGAGATATTATATTAAAGTATAGGTAGGATTTGCATCATTGGTATTGACAGATTATTGGACTGTGGAAAATTACATGGAATCAGAGGGGATTATTTGTCCTTTTTGAAATATAATAACGGAGGTTGAATTATGTTAGTTTTAAAGCGTTATTTAATCTTGTTTTTAGGGCTTATCTTCACAGTTTCATTTCTTTTTATTCTAGGATGTCCATTGGACTCAGATGATGACACAGGTGGCGAAGGTGTAGGTACTAATGCTATAGGTATCTGGAAGACTGTTAGGAATTATGATTCTGATGACGGTGAAACAACAGTATCTCCTGAATTGAAGTCTATAGATTGTAATGATGATGATATTGATGATGTAGTGATGAAGATTCATATTTATGTTAATATTATGGAGACAGGTAAGCTGCGTTTTTATTATAAAATATTTGATTTAGTTAAACACAATGATAATTGTGGTGACTATTTTGATTCATATGAAGGTGTTTGGTATTGCTCTGATGAGGATGGAGATTATTCACTTGATGGGAATGATCTTACTATTGATTTTAATGAAGGAACTGAATATGATACATTAGAATTTAGTGGGAAGGATAAAATGCGTGTTACTCATCCTGAAGGTTGGACAGATTTTGAAAGGACTACAAGTTCTGAGATTGAAAATGCTCAAGAGAATTGCGAGCTTTTAGAAGATGACGAAGACGATTAGTACAGATTATCTTTTGAGGTATACTAGTAGGGGTTAAGGGCCCTTAACCCCTACATCGATTCTCGGTTTTTTACCTAAAACCATCTGCCCGGAAGGAGTATATTTTTAATCGCATATTAAATAGACATTATTCTGTGCTTATAATACTGCGAAATGATGGATTATTATCATTTTTTTGATTGATAGAAGCCGCCTTTGTTGATATTTCAGACGCAGTGCCATCAGATTCCTTAATTATCCTTACTGCGTCTTCTGGCATTAATTGATCACAGTTTGTTCCTTCTTTCTCTGTCATAATAAGCCCCCAGTAAAAATCGTTTATATCATCGCTCGCGCTTTTAGTGCCAGAGTGAATTGACGGCATTTTGTAATCGCAATTGGTAATTGAGCCTTCTGCTTCAATATACACTGTGTAGTTATTATCATCTCCAGAAATAAAAGCCCCTACGCCATATCCGTAATCTCCTGCTTGGCTGGACTCATAATCCATCTTGATTGTCCCATCAGATTTCTGATCATAATATCTTATTTCATAATAGGCTACTGTATATCCTTCCATACCAACCTGATCATAAGTGATTATTAGACTATTCAGTTCATAGGAGCCCTCAATATTTGGAGGATCTGCACCCTTGTGGATTTCCATTCCAGCATTTTCTAGCTCTTCAATATCATTAGAATCAAGAAAATTGTTCACCTGAGAGGGTACTCCTTCAATATCATTTTCATCATCTTTATCCAAAAAACCGCAAGAAGATATTGCAAGATTTAAAATAAATGTTATCAAAATAGTTATTAGTAAATTTACAAATTTCATCTAAAAAACTCCATTATAATTAGTTGTTAAATTTATAATTAATAATTAAGCAATACAAGATTACATAAATGATCACCTCCCCCTTGTCTAACAAGTTTAACACTTTTCTGAAGAATAATCTGAAAAGTCAATAAAAAAACATTTATGAATAGAGTAATGTGAGGTTTCTTTATCTGTAGAAAACTAGGTCTGCGCTATTAAGATATTGTAAAACTAAATTATAAAAATACTTGATTATCTCGTGTCATTTATTTATTTTATTTACAAATATAAGAGAAAATTTTTTTATAAGTCTATTAATTTTGGGATGATAAATTATGATACTGTTGCAGGAAAGAACAATAAGCGAAATTGTAGATTGCCCATATTTAACTGGTGTTGAAAGCAGGCTTGAGTTTTTCCTTGCTTCTTCACTTGATGAGAATGAACTTGATGAGTTATTATGTAAAGGCTGGAGGAAATTCGGATATTTTTTTTTTAGGCCTGTATGCAGTGAATGTTTAAAGTGTGTACCCATACGAGTCAGGGTTGATATGTTTACTCATTCAAAGAACCAAAAGAAGCTAATAAAAAGAAATAAGAATATAAAAGTTAAATTTGGCCCAATTAAATACTCAGATGACGCTTACAGGATCTACTGTGATCATTCTTTAAACAGGTTCTCTCAGGATTCGGATATTGAAACATTTCTGTTCAATTTCTATTCTCCATCGAGTTTGGCATTTCAATCTGAATACTATTTTGAAGATCAACTGATTGGAGTTGGATATCTGGATAGGTCTGGAGAGGCTTTAAACAGTGTATATTTCTCTTTTGACACTTCATTCAGCAATTTAAGTCTTGGCGCCTTTAGCATATTAAAGGAGATAGAATATGCGGCTTCATTAAATAAAAAGCATTATTATCTAGGTTATTATATTGATGAGAATAAACGTATGCGTTATAAAAACAGATATTTCCCTAATGAAAAGTATGATTGGAATAAGGAGCAGTGGATTTTAGATATGGAAGCATTATCGGATAAGGAATTTGGCAAAGATTATATTAGAATTTGATAATGAGCTTTGTCTAGAGAAATTGGAGATAGAAAAAATATTTATTATATATCAATTGTTGTTGAAAAATAGAAAATAAACTTTATAATGGAACAAATATAAAGAAATTCTAATATAATATGTTAACTTTATATGTTATCAGTGATGACTAATAATCCATATTACTATTTGTTTAGCTTTTACAGAAAGATCTAGGGGTATATATTAATGTCTGATGATCAATACATCGATGATGTACATGATATTTTCGAAGAAGACCTTAAGCTCGATTCAAGGCATAAGTTAAAGGAACCAAAGATGTACAGGGTAATTATGCTTAATGATCATTATACTACAATGGACTTTGTAGTCGAGGTTTTGATGAAGGTTTTCAAGAAGGGCATAGCAGATGCTACTAAGATCATGCTTGACATACATAGAAGGGGCAAAGGGATTTGCGGGATTTATACTTATGATATTGCGATTACAAAAACAGCACAGGTTCATAAATTAGCTAGAGAAAGGGAGTTCCCGTTAAAATGCAGTTACGAAGAAGCCTGAAATATATTTTTGGCAGGAGACTATGGAAATAAATGATATACTTAACCAGATTATAATGGCGGCCTTCAATGAGGCTAAATTAAGAAATCATGAGTATCTTACGCCTGAACATCTGTTATACTCATCTCTTTTTTTTAAGGAGGGCGAGCAGATAATAAAGGGCTGCGGCATAGATATTGAAAGACTTAAAAGGAGAATAGAAGGATTTTTAAAGGATAATGTACCCATTATTAGTAGTGGTGATCCGGAACAGTCTGTAGGATTTCAGAATATTATGGCCCGCGCAATTTGGCATACAACTACTGCGGAAAAGGACGAACTTGACATCGGAGATGTTTTTATTGCTATTCTTGATGAGAAGGAATCATATGCATCATATTTCCTTAAAGTTGAAGGACTGGAAAGATTAGATTTGTTGGATTATATATCTCATGGGGTTTCTGTATTACCTGAAGATAAAAGATCATTGGAAAAGGAACTGGAAGATGATAGTAAGCATAGGGAATCAAAGCGAAGGAGCGCTTTAGAAATGTTTACAACTGAGCTTACCCAAAAAGCCATGGATGGGGAAATGGAGCCTCTTATAGGCAGAGAAGATGTTCTTGAACGCACCCTTCAGGTATTGTGCCGGAGATTC